>NZ_SDPL01000190.1 GCF_004135055.1 Agromyces binzhouensis
GGCCTCGTCGCGGTCGCCGCGCTGGTGGTCCCGGTGGCCGTGGGCTCACCGGCCGTGGGCGCGCCCGTGGTGGCGAAGCGGCCTCCCCTGGGTGACCCGGGCTGCGCATCCGCGCCGTCGGCCGGAACGCCGGTCAGCCCGATCGCCGCTGGATCGCCGTCCGGTCCGTACGCGACACCGGGGCTCGCGCTGCCGACCTGGTCGGACACGCAGTGGGCGCCCGCCGAGTACAACGACACCATCCAGCTCGGCGACGTCGACGGCGACGGGCTCTCCGAGCTGTTCGGCCGGACGGCGAACGGCCTCGACCTGCAGGGGTTCGACCACGACACGGGCCAGTGGCTGCCACTGGGTTCCCTGGACGCGGCACCGTTCAGCGACGCCGACGGCTGGACCGAGGCACGCTACTACGAGACCATCCAGACCGGCGACATCGACGGCTTCGCCGGCGTGGAGGTGTTCGGTCGCAGCGCGCACGGCGTCGTCGTCCAGTCCTTCGATCCGGACTCCCACTCGTGGGTGTCGTACCCGACGCTGGACCGGTTCACCGACTCCCAGGGGCTCGACCGGGCCGAGTACTACAGGACGTTGCAGTCGGCCGACATCGACGGCTCACAGCGTGCATCGGTCCTCGGCCGCACCCCCGGCGGCGTGAAGGTGTTCCAGTACCAGCCGTCGCCGGCCGAGGCATCCGCGGGCACGTGGGCGGAGCTGCCGACGCTCGACACGTTCATCGCGCCGCACTGGGACGAGCCCGAGTACTACTCGACGTTGCAGGCGGCGGACCTCGACGGCGACGGGCGCGACGAGGTGCTCGCGCGCAACCGCGGCGGACTGGAGGCGTACACGTACGATCCCGTCGCGAAGTCCTGGACGGAGCTGCCGGTCCTCGGCGATCTCAGCGACGCCGACGGCTGGAAATCGGAGGCGCGCTACTCGACGATCCAGACGGCGGATCTCGACGGCGACGGGGCCGCGGACGTGCTCGGTCGCGGGAAGGACGGCATCGTCGCGTGGCGGTTCGTCGACGGCTCCTGGGTTCCGCTGCCCGACCTGACCACCGACTTCACCGATGCGGGGGGATGGAATCAGGCGAAGTACTACGTCACGATCCAGACCGGAGACATCGACGGCGACGGCGCCGCCGAGCTGATCGGTCGCGCCTCCGACGGCCTGCACACCTGGTCGCTGCACACCTCGAAGCGCAAGTGGGTCGAGCTCGGCGCCTCCGGCCCGTTCCCGGACGACGCCGGATGGCACCGGGAGATGTCCTACTCGACGATCCTCGTCGGCGAGATCGGCCTCACGTCGCAGGTCGGCGGCTCCTCCCGCATCCCCGACCCGCGTGCCGAGGTCATCGGGCGCGGGCCGACGGGCGTGCAGACGTACCGTTGGAACACGAAGGGCCTCGCGTGGGAGAGCCCGTCGGCCGTGTTCCCCGACTACAGCACTGGGGCGGCGGGCAAGGCCTACGACCAGCTGAACTCCATGTTCGGCGGCACGATCGACCCCGGCTTCGACCTCCGCACCGCCTATCAGACGGCCGATGACGGGGCGTTCACGTGCTGGACGACCACGATCACGGCGCTCACGGCGAGCCAGCTCGGCGTGGCAGCGAGCGTCTGGACGCCCATGCAGGCGCAGTTGCTCGCCGAGATCGGTGCCGCGAAGGGTGTGGCGGACTGGTTCGAGGTCGTGCGCGGCCGGATCACCGACATGATCGCGCTCAAGAGCTTCGACGCGACGACCACGCGCCTGCAGTATTCCGAGAGCTCCAAGGCGAGCCTCGAGGCTTCCGTCTTCAACATCTTCGGGGGAGTCATCAGGTCGGCGGCGGTCGCGGGCGGACCCGCAGGTTCGGCCGTGGGTGGGCTCGTCGCTACGGCGATCTCGGCGGGCGTCGGATTCGCGACGTCACCGACCACGGGCGAACTGCAGGGCGACTACCTCAAGATCGAGGCCGGCCTCGAGACGTCGTACCAGGACGCCCTCACCGGCAACGGGAACGCTCGCGCGGCCGTCGCCGCCGACTACGGCCGCCTGACGGCCGGCGACCTCCTCATCGAGGCCCTCGTCTGGGCGGAACCGCAGGCGGACGTCGAGGCCCGCATGACGGCCGCGTCGCTGCGCTCCTACACGATCTCCACGTGGCAGATGCTGACGCCCGCGATCTGGAACGTGTACGCGGCCGGCGACGACACCGAATACTGCTCGAATGCGCAGGGTGCGTGCTGGGGACTGTACGACGGCCTGTTCCTCCACGTGAAGGACGAGTTCGTCCACCAGTTGTTCCATTCGCCCGCCTCCAGCTGCGCGACGACCTGGAATTTCGATACCTGCAACCTGGATCAGAGCAAGGAGGACGTCTTCCGCGGGCTCGACGGGTGGGACATCCCCTGCCGATCCGACGAGTACTCGGCCGCTGGGTGCCCGCCCGGGGCGTGATGCGGGTCACCACCCGCTGCGCCTCGGCGTGTGCCCGTCGCGGGCGTCCTCGGGCATCGGCATCTCGGCGCGGAGGCCGAGCAGCCGCACCGCCCGCGAGGCGTCGCGCTTGGCCGCGAGCTCGAGCACGTGCGCGAGCACCTCGTCGGGGTCGGTCGTGGGCGGGCTCATGCGCCGGCTGAACGTCTTCGTCGTGAACGGGACGTAGCGCACCTTCAGGGTGAGGCCGATGACCGGGCGACCCTCCGCGGCGACGTCGGCCATCACCCGCGTGACGAGGTCGCCGAGCGCGGACTCGACCTGCTCCGGCTCGGTGAGGTCCCGCTGGTACGTGGTCTCGCGGCTGTGGCCGCGGGCCACCCACGGGGTGTCGTCCACCACGCGCGTGCCCTCCCCGCGACCGAGCTGCCGGTACCACGGCCCCATCCGCGGACCGAACTCGGCGACGAGCACCTCCGGGTCGGCGTCGGCGAGCTGGGCCACGGTCTCGATGTCGTGCGCGGCGAGCCGCTTCCCGATGCGTGATCCGATGCCCCACACGGCCGTCGCCGGCCGCTCGCCCATGACCGCCATCCAGTTCGCCGCCGTGAGTCGGAACACGCCGCCGGGCTTGCCGAAGCCCGTGGCGACCTTCGCACGAAGCAGGGTGTCGCCGATGCCCACGCTGCAGTGCAGTCCGGTTCGCTCGAGCACCTCGCGCTGCAGGTCTCGCGCCGTCGCCTCGGGGAAGGCGACGTCGACGCCGACGAACGCCTCGTCCCACCCGAGCACCTGCACGACGGCGCCGGGGTGCGCCCGCAGCGTTTCCATGACCTCGGCGGATGCCGCGGTGTACGCGGGCGCGTCGACCGGGAGGATTACCGCGTCCGGCGCCTTCCGGGCGGCGATCCGCAGCGGCATCCCGGACCCGACGCCGAACTCGCGGGCCTCGTACGACGCGGTCGAGACGACGGCGCGCTCGGTCGGGTCGCCGCGCCCGCCGACGATCACGGGCCGGCCGGCGAGCTCCGGATGCCGTAGCACCTCGACCGCGGCGATGAACTGGTCGAGGTCGACGTGCAGCACCCAGGCGTGCGCGCGTGCCCCCATGCAGCCAGACTCGCGCCGCTCGGGCGCGGCCCGCAAGTACAGGAGGTCGACACACCCGCACAACCTCTTGCACTCAGGAAGCATTCAGGAGGACAGTTGGCAGCAACGGAAGGAGAATCGATGAGTTTCCTCGCATTCCTGCTCCTCGGCCTCATCGCTGGAGCGATCGCCAAGCTGATCCTGCCCGGAAAGCAGGGCGGCGGCTGGTTCATCACCCTCTTGCTCGGCGTCATCGGCGCCCTGCTCGGCGGATGGCTCGGCAGCGTGCTGTTCGGCGTCGGCCTCGAGGAGTTCTGGGACCTCAGCACCTGGCTGCTCGCCATCGGCGGCGCCATCATCGTGCTGCTGATCTACGGACTCATCGTCGGTCGGAAGAAGTCCTGACCCACGAAGCTCCACCGGACGGCCCGGTCGACCTCGCGTCGACCGGGCCGTCGGACGTCCGGAGGGCCGGTTCGGCGCGGTCAGCCGGCGGGTGACCGGGATCCGTGCGTCGGCGGCACGACGATGGTGGGGCAGCGCGCGTTCGTGACCACCGCGTGACTGACCGATCCCAGGAACAGCCGGCGCACGGGGCCGAGCCTGCGCGAGCCCACGATCACGGTGTCGTGATCCTGCGCCCGCCGGAGGAGCATCGCCGCGACGGGACCGGATTCGACGTGCGTCACGATCTCGAGGTCGGGGTGCTCGTGCCGGGCGGGGGCGAGTGCCTCCTCGAGCTCCTCGACGTCGTCGCCGACCGTGTGCGATCGGGAGCCGACGTGCATCGCGTGCAGCGCTTCGCCGACGGAGACGGCGTACGCGGCAGCGAACCGGCACAGGTCCCGGGCGGCCGGCCCGTGGTCGACGGCCACGAGGACTCCCGAGCGGGGCCGCACGTCGCCGGTGGGGATCACCGCGACGGGGCCGCCGGCCATGCCGCAGAGCCGCACCCCGAGGCGAGAACTGTGCCAGAACTCGTCCGTCCGGCCGTTCTCGGCACCGACGACGACGAGCCGGTCGTCGCCCGTGCGATCGCAGAGCGCGTCGCCGGGCTCATCACGCAGCACCTCGAACGCGACGTCGAGCGAGGGATGCTCCGACCTGACCCGCGCAACTGCGGCCGCGGCCTCGGTCTCGGCGACCCTGACGAGCTCCGCGGTCTCGCGATCGTCCCCGGCGATGGAGTTCGGGTCGACTGTGCGCAGGAGCTCGAGGGACCGCGCGCCCTCCGGTTGCCGCTCCGCCCGGCGGATGGCCCAGGCCAGCGCCGTCTCGGCGGTCTCGCTTCCGTCCCATCCGACGACCGTCGTCTCGTGCATGTCGTGCCTCCGATCCGCGTTCCACTCCGAGGCTGCCCGATCCGGCCCGCCGACGGGGAGCCGAAGGTCCGCCGGGTCGCGGACCGGTCAGCCCGCGGTGCGGGCGTCGGCGAGTTCGACGAAGCGGCGCAGCATCCGCTGCGGTTCGGTGACGGATGCCGAGTTCACGCGGTCGCGCAGCGTCTCGAGTTCGTGCGCCGGGAAGTAGCCGTGGTGCCGGTACACCCGGGCGCGGGCGATGAAGTCGGCCGCGGAGACCTCCGGGTGGAACTGCGTGGCGTACACGCTGGTCCCGGCACGGAAGACCTGCACCGGACATCCCGCCGAGCGGGCGAGGTGGACGACGTCGTCGGGCAGGCGGCTCGTGGCCTCCTTGTGGCCGACGAGGGCGTCGAATCGCGCGGGCAGCACGCCCACGAGCGGGTCGCTCCGGCCGGCGTCGGTGAGCGTGACCTCGACGGGGGCCGCCTCCTCGCCGTAGAGCGTCCCGACCTCGCCGCCGAGGACCCGCGTCAGGATGCCGATGCCGTAGCAGGTGAACAGCACCGGATGGTCGGCGGCAAGCGCGCGCTCGGCGAGGCGGGCCAGGTCGGCCTCGACCCGGAGCTGCGTCGCATGCTTGCCCTGCTCGGGTGTGGTCACGTTGTACGGGCTGCCGCCGACGACGATCCCCGCGTACCGGCGCGGATCGAGGTCGCCGATCGACTCGACGTCGAGTCGCACGTGGTCGAGCCGGCCCGCATCGAGGCCCGACGCGCGGCGCACCGACTCGTACTCGGGGCCGACCGCCTCGACCTCGGGTCGTGCGGAGAGGAAAAGGAAGTCGCGCGGCCCGGTCATCGGCGCTTGCCGCCCTTCCGCCGACCCTGGGCGCCCGCCCTGCGGGCGCCGCCGGCTCCGCCGCCGTGCCTCCCACGTGCGGTGCGTCCCGATC
>NZ_SDPL01000191.1 GCF_004135055.1 Agromyces binzhouensis
GCCCATGCGGCGAGCGCCGCGAAGCCGGCCGCACCCCGCGTCGCCATCGTCGGCGCGGGACTCGCCGGCCTGCGCGCCGCGCACTGGCTGTGGCGGGTCAAGGGCATCGCCTCGACCGTCTACGAAGCGGACTCGCGGGCCGGCGGCCGGTGCTGGTCGCTGCGCGACCACTTCTCGAACGGCTTCGTCGTCGAGCACGGCGGCGCGCTCATCAACACCGACCACAATGCCACCCGCAACCTCGCCTCGAACCTCGGCCTGAGCCTCGACGTCGTCGCCGGTGGCAGCTACCAGGGCTGGGAGGACAAGTACTGGATCGACGGCGTCGACTACCCGTACGACGACGCGAACGAGGACTGGGGCGCCGTCTACCAGGCCTTCAAGGCCGACCTCGCGGCCGCGCCGTACTGCCAGACCTACGACGTGCAGACGGCGGCGGGAGTCGCGCTCGACCGCATGACCGTCGACGAATGGCTGCAGCAGAAGGTCCCCGGCGGGCTCGCGAGCCCGTTCGCCAAGCTCATGCAGTCGAACGTCATGGCCGAGTACGGCCTCGAACCGCACGAGCAGTCGGCGCTCAACCTCGTCTACCTGCTCGGCTGGAACTCGCAGAACAGCCTCGCGCCCGTGAACGGCGCCGATGAGAAGTACACCGTCCGCGGGGGCAACGACCTGCTGGTCTCGCGGATGATCGACCAGCTCCCGGCCGGGACGGTGCAGTACGGCAGGGAGCTCGTCGCGGTCGCGCAACTCGCGAACGGCACGGTCCGGCTGAGCTTCCGCTCGGGCAACTCGACCATCGACGTCGTCGCCGATCGCGCGATCCTGGCGCTGCCGTTCACGACGCTCAAGGACTGCGACCTGTCCCAATCGGGATTCTCGGCGCTGAAGCGCCGTGCGATCGCCGAGGTGGGCCTCGGCGCGAACTCGAAGATCCACGTCGAGCTCTCGCGCCGCCCCTGGGTCGAGCAGGGCTACGGCGGCGCGGCGTACACGAACAAGGAGGGCTTCCAGTGCGGCTGGGACGACACGGCCGACCAGCCGCTGCCCGCGGGAGTGTTCAACTTCTTCCCGGCCGGTGACCAGGTCAAGGCCTGGAAGGGCGACCCGTTCGGCGTGGCCCCCACCGCGCAGGTGAACTCCTACCTCGCACAGCTCGAGCCGATCTTCCCCGGCGTCACCGCGGCGTACACGGGCCGCTCGTACCGCGACGCCTGGTGGGCCAACCCGTGGTCGAAGGGCGCCTACACCTGCCAGCGTCCCGGCCAGTACACCGAGCTGTTCGGCGTCGCCGCGGTGCCGGAGGGCAACGTGCACTTCGCGGGCGAGCACACCAGCGTCTACTACTTCGGCTTCCTGAACGGCGCCGTCGAGTCGGGCGAGCGTGCGGCGAAGGCGGTCGCGCTCTCCTGAGTCGGCGAGTGCGGCCGGTCAGGGCGCGTCGGGGCAGGTGCGTCGGTACGGCTCATCACCGAAGTGGTCCGCCCATTCGGTCCTCGTGAGCTGGCGCGACGCGAGCGCGCACGCCGCGACGCGCATCGCGTCGACGTCGCGGGCGGCGATTCCGCCGTCCGGTCGCCAACGCCGGATCGTGGCGGGATCGCGCGTGACGGTCACGATCTCGGAGGTGCCGACGACCCGATCCATCGTGGACGTCGACGACGGAAGCGGCTCCAGGACCCGGCGGAGCGGCTGCCCGCTGTCGAGGTCGTACGACCAGATCCCGTCGACGCGGCTGCAGAGGAAGCCGGATACCGGGGCGACGAGGACCGTCCGGCATCGGAGATCCGTCCGGACCCAGTCCACGTCACCCGATGGCACGCGGATCCGCGCCGCCCGGTCGGAGGACATCGCCAACAGCCCGCCGCTCCCGTCCGACGCCAGCAGGAGCGAGGTCATCGAGAGGTTCCCGTCGACGGGGAGGTCGATGACCTCGGTGAGCGCGAGCGTCTCGGCGTCGTAGACACGGAGGTGGTCGCGGGCGCCGACGTACAGGCGGCCGTCGACGAGCGCGAGCCGCTGGAGGCCGATCCCGTCCTCGGACGCCGCTGCGGCCTCGGGAGGGCGGATGAGGCGGCCGGTCTTCAGGTCGATCATCGCCGGCTCGCCGGCACCCCGCAGGAGCAGGTAGGCGGCGCGGCCGTCGGGGGCGAGCACCGGGCGATCCGTGAGATCCACTGCCAGGGTCGTCGCCTCGAGCGCGAACCCGCTCGATCGAAGGGGCACGCCGACGAGGTCGCTCACGCAGCAGGACTCCGACTCGGTCGACGAGGGACGACGGGTGTGGATCAGCGCCGTCGACCCGTCATCACTGACGATCACCTGGCGGTACGGGGCGGCCGAGCGGCTCACGCTGCGCGCCGCCTCGCCCCCGAGGGACGTCAGGTCCACGTCCAGTTCGCGTACGACCTCGCCCGTCGTGAGGTCGAGGATCATCGTGACGGCACCCGAGCCGGCCTCACCGCCCTCCCCGGCCGGATCGACCGCGATGAGGGCCGTGCGGGTTCCGGGGACGACCGCCGCGGCGACGCTCACGGCATCGGGGAACCGCACAGTGCGCACCAACCCGTCCGCATTGCCGAGGGCCCCCTCCAGCGCGATCCTGGCACGGGGGTCCTCGGGCCAGCGACGGTGGACCTCCGCCGCCACGAGCGCCGCGACCTCCCGATCCGTCGCCGCGCTCGACGCCGTCGAGGTGAGCGCTTCGATGCGGACCTCCTCGGCGGCGGCCTCGGCGTCCGCACTCCGGACGACCGCCACGCCCGAGGCGATGACGGCGATCACCGCGAGGATCGCCGACACCGCGAGAGCGACGCGAAGCCTGCGGTTGCTCGCCCGCTCCCGTTCCGCGCGCTCCTCCAGTTCCCGCACCTCATCGCGGTGCGCGGCGAGCGACGCCGCCACGTAGTCGGACTCGGTGCTCGTGAGCTCGGGAGCGGCGCGCTCCCGCCATTCCACGGTCGCCTGCAGGCTCGCACCGCGCATGAGCTCGTCGTCGGGTCGTCCGGCGGCGTCCCACGCGGCAGCGGCGGCTTCGGTCCGGCGCAGCATCCGCGCGTCCCCGGCATCCTCGTCGAGCCATGCGTCCAGCCGCGGCCAGGCCCGACCGACGGCCTCGTGCGCGATGATCGCGGAGTCGCGGTCGATCGTGACCAGCCTCGCCGCGACGAGGGACTCGACGACGGCGCGGCGCGTGGCCCCGTCGGCGAGCGTCTCCAGCGGCACGCGGCGTCGCACGGTCGCGCCCTCGGGGGTGCGCTCGACGAGTCGCATCATGAGCGAGCGGCAGACCTCCCGCCCCTCCGTGCCGAGGGCGCCGTAGACCTGCTCGGCGGAACCGGCGATCGCGCCGGCGATCCCGCCGACGGCGTCGTATCCCTCGAGGGTGAGGGTCGCGCCGTCGCGACGGCCCCACGTCGCCGCGAGTGCGTGGGACAGCGCCGGGAGGATGGCGGCGCGACTCCCGGCGTCGCGGAGGATCACCTCGACCAGGCCGGTCTCGAGCGAGAGACCCGCGGCCTCCGCGGGCCCGGTGCACGCGAGACGGAGTCCGCCCTCGTCCATCGGGGCGAGGGCGTAGACGTCCTGCCCGAGCGCGGCGCCGATCACCGGGACCGCGCTGGCCCGGTCCAGGAAATCGGAGCGGAGCGTGAGGACCATGCTGCCGCCGGCATCGAGCCACGAGCGGATGAGCGCGCCGAGCTCGCGCAGCTCGTCGTCCGGCAGCTCGAGCAGTTCCTCCGCCTGGTCCACCGCGAGCGTGACGGGCTCGCCCGAGACCGTGTCGCGAAGCTCGGCCAGGCCCGACTCGTCCGGAGTGATGACGACCACGCTGCGGCCCAGCTCGCGCAGCCGCGGCACCACGCCGGCACGCAGCACCGAGGACTTGCCCGACCCGCTCGGGCCCACGATCGTGACGACCGCTCCGGGCCGGACGCGGGCGAGGATCGCCCCGATGTCGCGATCGCGTCCGAAGAACACCGCCGCATCGTCGACGTCGTAGGCGACGAGTCCGCGGTACGGGCACGACTCGTCCGCGCCGCCCGGCCGCCCGCCCGGCGGTCCGACGTCCGGCTCGAGTGCGGGGTCGTGGCGGAGGATGTCGACCTCGAGGCCGCGGAGCTCGTCGCCGAGGTCGAGCCCCAGCTCCTCCACGATCCGCACGCGGGCGGATCGGAGGACCCCGACCGCGTCGGCCTGGCGCCCGGCACGGTAGTTCGCGAGGGCGAGAACGGCCCAGCGGTGCTCGCGCAACGGCGCCTCCCGCACCATCCGCTCGGCATCCGGGATGACCGCCGCGTCCTCGCCCAGCCGGAGTCGCGCGTCGAGCAGCTCCTCCTCGGCATCGGCGTGGATCTCGGCGAGGCGGGCCGCCTCGACGCGAGCGGGCGGCCAGTCGGGGACGTCCGGGTAGGGGTCGCCTCGCCACAGGTCGAGCGCGCGGCGATAGGCGGCAGCGGCGCGGTCGTGCGCACCCTCCAACCCGAATCGCCGCGCACGGGAGACCTCGCGCTCGAACGTCACGGCGTCGACCGCGTCATCCGGAATGCCGAGTCGGTAGCGGCCGCCGACCGTGAGCACGGCGTCCCTGCCGAGACGCGATCGGATCCTGGCTATCGCGTTCTGGACCTGCTGCGTCCAGGTCTTCGGGAGCCGCTCACCCCAGCACGCGTCGGCGAGCTCGTCCGGCGACACCGGCCGCGCGCGACGCACGACGAGGGCGGACAGGATGATCCGCTCCCTCGGACTGAGCGCCGGCCCGCCGGTGTCGAGGGGACCGAGCACGCACACGGTCATGATGGCAGTGTGGGTCGGTGCGACGGACACGTCAACGGGGTCGGGTCACCGCTCGAGGACGGTGATGCCCACCATCGGCGGCGGGACGGGACCGGGCCGCATCTCGAGCGCGACGACGAAGTCGTCGTCGGCGAAGCCCCAGTGCTCGCCCTCGTCACCGCTGCGGAGTGGGCCGTTCGAGACCTGCGGAACGATCTCGCCGATCCGCTCGGCCAGCTCCTGCGCCTGCTCCGGCTCGTCGGTCTCGAAGATCATGTCGAAGACCCCGGGAGCCACGCCGGAGTAGACGAGTTCCCCGTCCGGGAGCGGGAACTGCGCGGGGAAGTCGTCGGCGACGCCCTGGATCACCTCGACGTACTCCCCCTCCTCGCCGTAGGCCTCCCAGATCGGGTCGTCCCACTCCGCCTCGGCGGCGGCCTCCGCTCCGGCGGTGGCGGTCGCCGCGGGCTGGTCGCCCTGGCCTCCGGAGGCGCACCCGGTGAGCAGCAGCGCGGCCGCCGTCGCCACTCCTGCGATCTTCCGATGCACGCCGCTGCGATCAGTGGTCGCTTCGAACATCATTCTCTTCACCTCTCGGACTCTGCAACGGGCGGCATGTGGTCGTCGCCCTCGGCCGGGGAGCGCGGTACGTTCTCCCCTCTCGTGCTCCGAGGCTGCATCAGGGCACTATCCGTTCGCTATCCGGGCGGGTCTCACGGGTATCCGGCGGCCGCTCAGGGCCGATCCCGCAGGTAGGCGACGCTCGCCGCGACGCGGCGGTGCGTGTCGGGTCCGGGCTGCAGCTCGAGCTTCTGGAAGATCGCGTTGACGTGCTTCTCGACTGCGGAGAGCGAGACGTGCAGCTCGCGCGCGATCGCGGGGTTGCTGCGGCCGGCCGCGACGAGCGCGAGCACCGCGGACTCGCGGTCGGTGAGGCGATCGAGTCGCGCGTCGGGGCCCACGGCGTCGGCGGTGCGCGGCTCCGGTGC
>NZ_SDPL01000192.1 GCF_004135055.1 Agromyces binzhouensis
GGGCGCGCTCGCCGTCGCGCACGCGACCGGGCACCGCCTCGACGTGCTCGAGCGCGGCGGCGACCCGGGTCTCGTCGAGGCGCGCGTGGCCGAGGCATCCGCCGCCCCCGCCTTCGGCATGTGCGGGCGACTCCAGCGCTACGACACGACCATCGATCCCGACGGAGGAGCCCGATGACCGACCACACCCATCCCGAGCGGGGCGGGGTCCTGCGCGCCGCGATCATCGGCACGGGCGCGATCGCCGACGCGCACGCGCAGGCGCTGCGAGCCACGCCCGACGGCGAACTCGTCGCCGTGGTCGACCGCGACCCCGACAACGCCAGGGCGTTCGCCGACCGCTGGGGCGGACCTGCGGTCGCCGACTCGCTCGACGCGCTGCTCGCGGCCGGCGCCATCGACGTGCTGCACGTCTGCACGCCGCCCGGCGTGCACGCGGAACAGGCGATGGCCGCCCTCGAGGCGGGCGTGCACGTCGTCTGCGAGAAGCCCGCCGCGCTCTCGCTCGACGAACTCGATGCGATGACGGATGCCGCGTCCCGCAACGACCGGCGCCTGGCCGTCGTGTTCCAGCAGCGCACGGGCACGGCCGCGGCGCACGTCAAGGGCCTCCTCGAGTCGGGCGCGCTCGGCCGGCCGCTCGTCGCGACGTGCCAGACCCTCTGGTACCGCGATCCCGCGTACTTCGCGGTGCCGTGGCGCGGCAAGTGGGCCACCGAGGGCGGCGGGCCGACGCTCGGCCTCGGCATCCACCAGGTCGACCTGCTCGCGTGGCTGCTCGGCGACTGGGCGAGCGTGAACGGGCAGCTCTGGCGGCTCGCCCGCGAGACCGAGATGGAGGACGTCTCGACCGCGACCGTCGCGTTCGAGAACGGCGTCGTGGCGTCCGTCATCACGAGCGCGCTCTCGCCGCGCGAGACGAGCTCGATCCGCATCGACACCGAGCTCGCGACCGTCACCGTCGACCACCTGTACGGGCACGGCCACGAGCACTGGCGCATCACGCCGGCGCCGGGCGTCGACCCCGCGGTCGTCGACGCGTGGGCCGCACTCCCGGGCGACGAGGAGCCGAGCGGACACGACCCGCTCGTCCGCGACATCTACGCGGCGCTGCGCTCGGGCGACCCGCTGCCGTCGACCGCGACCGACCCCGCGCGATCCTTCGAGATCGTCACCGCGATCCACTCGTCCGCCGCCACCGGGCGAACGGTCACGCGCGAGGGCCTGCGCGACGACGCCGACCGGATGCGCAGCCTCGAGACTCCGGTCGTCGACCTCCGGCGATGACTCCGCCGCCCGACGACGCCCTCTTCCACGATCCGGTGCACGACGGGGCGGCCGATCCCACGGTCATCCGCCACCACCTGACGGGGGAGTGGTGGATGTTCTACACGCAGCGCCGCGCGAGCGTGGACGAGCCCGGCGTCGCGTGGGTTCACGGCAGCCGCATCGGCGTCGCGCGGTCGGCGGACGGCGTGCGCTGGCGCTACGACGGAACCGTCGACGACCTGCTGGTCGGCGATGGGCCGCAGACCCACTGGGCGCCCGAGGTGATCTTCGACGGCGAGCGCTATCGCATGTACCTCACGGTCATCGACGGCATCCCCGACCGCTGGGAGGGGCATGCGCGCCGGATCGTCGAGTACGCGAGCGACGACCTGGCGTCGTGGCGGCTCGTCGGCGGCATCCCGCTGAGCTCGGACCGGGTCATCGACGCGTGCGTCGCGCACTGCCCCGACGGTCGCTGGCGCCTCTGGGTCAAGGACGAGGCGGATGACTCGTCCACCTGGGTCGCGGCGAGCGCCGATCTCGCGGCGGGTCCATGGCGGGTCGAGGGCCGCGCGATCGGGGGTCGCCCGCACGAGGGCCCGAACGTGTTCGAGCTCGGCGGCTGGTGGTGGATGCTCGTCGACGAGTGGCGCGGCATGGCCGTGCACCGGTCGCGCGACGCGGTGACGTGGGAACGCCAGGGCGGACCCGACGACGTGATCCTCGGCGCACCGGGCCCGCGCCGCGGGGACGAGACCTTCGGGCGGCACGGCGACGTCGTGGTCGGCCGCGATCGAGGCATCCTCTTCTACTTCACGCACCCGCAGTGGGACGGCTCGGAGCTGGGCTCGACGGATGCCGCGGCCGCTCGCCGCAGCGCGATCTTCGCGGCACCGATCGTGGTCGTCGACGGCGTGCTGGCCTGCGATCGCGGTGCCCCGGCCGATCTCGCCTCGATCACGGATTGAAACGATTTTTCCCATCGCATTGACCATTCGAGTCGTTGGGGTTACATTTGGGGAAGCGCTTTCCCACCCCAGCGTGAATGCACCAGGCAGACAGAGACGTTTCCGGGAGGACAACGATGTTCAACATTCGCACCCGACGCGCGGCCCTCGCCGCTGCGGCGGTCACGGCGAGCGCGGCGCTCGTGCTCACGGGCTGCTCCGGCGGCTCCGAGCCCGCCGCGACCTACGACCCCGACGAGGAGGTCACCCTCAACCTCGCCTTCTGGGGCAACGACGTGCGGGCCGACCTCTACGACCAGGCGATCGAGGCGTTCAACGAGGAGTACCCGAACATCACGGTCAACTCCTCGTTCCTCGGCTTCCCCGAGTTCTGGGAGAAGCGGCAGACCGAGGCGGCCGGCGGCGGCCTGCCCGACGTCATGCAGTTCGACTACTCCTACCTCCGCCAGTACTCCGAGAACGGCCTCCTGCTCGACCTCGAGCCCTACCTCGGCGACATCATCGACACCGAGCCGCTGAGCGAGCAGATCCTCGGCATCGGCGTCGTGAACGGCGAGACCACCGGAATCCCGACCTCGACCAACGCATGGGGCATGTTCACCAACCCCAAGCTGCTCGACGATGCCGGCGTCGAGGAGTTCGCCGGCGGCGACTGGGAGGACTACGACGCGTGGATGGCCGAGGTCACCGAGGCCGGAGGCGGCGACCTCTGGGGCGGCACCGACTGGACCGGCCGCATCCAGAACTTCGAGATCCAGCAGCGCGCGATGGGGTCGGACCTCTTCACCGATGAGGGCGAGCCCAACTTCACCGAGGAGGACCTCGCCGCGTTCTGGGAGCAGGGCGCCGACATCCGCGAGGACGGCACCGTCATCACCCAGCAGCGCCTCGAGGAGATCTACCCGGTCTCGGGCTTCGACGCCGCGCTCACCGCGAGCGAACTGACCTGGGACAACTTCGGCGCCGGCTACCTCGGCAACCTGGGCGAGGAGTACACCGAGCTCGGGCTGATCGCACCGCCGATCACCGAGGAGGGCGCGCAGGACCTGTACCTCAAGCCCTCGATGCTGCACTCCATCGCCGCCACGACCGACCACCCCGAGGCGGCCGCGACCCTCGTGAACTTCCTCGTGAACAGCCCCGAGGCCGGTGCGATCTTCGGCACCAACCGCGGCCTGCCCGCGTCGGAGACCATGCTCGAGGGCGCTGAGCTCGACCCGCTCGGCGAGCAGATCCGAGCCTACGAGGAGTCGATCAGCGACCGCCTCGGCGACGCCCCGCCCGTGCCGATCGTCGGCTACGGAACCCTCGAGGAGAAGTTCCGCCAGCTCGGCCAGGAGCTCGGCTTCGGCACGATCACGGTCGACGAGGCCGTGAGCCAGTTCTTCACGGAGATGGACGTCGTCCTGAACCAGTAGGGCCCTTCGGGTCCGGGCCGCAGCGGCCCGGACCCGGAGTACCCTCGGCACGGAACCCGGGAGAGAGACCATGAGCACCACCCTGACGAAAGCGATCGTCACGGCCGACACGGAGGGCCGTTCGCGCCTCCTCGGCCGTCGCGGCCCCGACACGCCCACGCGGCCCGGACTGAAGCTCCGCAACCGCCGCGAGACGGCGACGGGGTACACGTTCCTCCTCCCGTGGATGATCGGCTTCCTCGGCCTGACCCTCGGGCCGATGATCTACTCGCTGTACCTGGCGTTCACGAGGTACAACCTCTTCACCGAGCCGGAGTGGATCGGGCTCGACAACTTCGTGCGCATGTTCACGGAGGACCCGCAGTACATCCAGTCGGTGCAGATCACCCTCGTGTACGTGCTGGTCGGCACCCCGATCAAGCTCGCCGCGGCGCTCGGCGTGGCGATGCTGCTGAACTACCGCGACCGGGGTTCGACCTTCTTCCGCTCGTCGTTCTACGCTCCCTCGCTGATCGGCGCATCGGTCTCGGTCGCGATCGTGTGGCGTGCGATGTTCTCCACCGACGGCCCGGTCGACAACACGCTCTCGTTCTTCGGCCTCGACATCGGCGGATGGGTCGGCAACGTCGCCCTCGTGCTGCCGATGATGATCCTCCTGGCGGTGTGGCAGTTCGGCGCCCCGATGGTGATCTTCCTCGCCGGCCTCAAGCAGGTGCCGCGCGAGCTGTACGAGGCCGCGGAGGTCGACGGGGCCGGTCCGATCCGCAAGTTCCGGTCGGTGACCTTCCCGATGCTCTCGAGCGTGATCTTCTTCAACCTGCTGCTCGAGCTGATCAACGCGTTCCAGGTGTTCGCGTCGGCGTACATCATCTCGAACGGCTCCGGCGGCCCGGCCGGCATGACGAACTTCTACACCGTCTACCTCTACAAGCGCGGCTTCGCCGACCTGCAGATGGGCTACGCCGCCGCGATGGCCTGGGTCCTCGTGATCGTGGTCGCGATCATCGCCGCCATCCTCTTCAAGACCCAGAAGTCGTGGGTCCACTACGCGGGAGACAACCGATGACCACCTCGACCAGCGAGATCGCGCGTCCCGAGTTCCTCGAGATCGAGCTCGACCAGGAGCCGACCCCCGAGCGGCGCCGCATCAAGCGCAAGACGATCAACACGATCATCTGGTTCGTCGTGCTCGCCGCGCTCACCGCGATCGTGCTCTACCCGCTGATCTGGTTGTTCATCGCGACGTTCAAGCCGTCGAGCGAGTTCGGCCAGAACCCGGGACTCATCCCGGACGACCCGACCATCGACAACTACTTCAAGGTGCTCGAGGGCATCGCGGGAGTGCCGCTCTGGCGGTTCTTCGCGAACTCGACCTTCATCGCGGTCATGGCAGTGGTCGGCACCCTGTTCTCCTCGGCGCTCGCGGCCTACGCGTTCGCCCGGGTGCAGTTCAAGGGCGTCGGGATCCTGTTCGCCGCGATGATCGGCACGCTGCTGCTGCCGTTCCACGTCGTGATCATCCCGCAGTACATCATGTTCCAGAAGCTCGACATGGTGGACACGTACTGGCCGCTGATCCTGCCGAAGTTCCTCGCCACCGAGGCGTTCTTCGTGTTCCTGATCGTGCAGTTCATCCGGAACATCCCTCGCGACATGGACGAGGCGGCCCGCATCGACGGCGCCGGGCACTGGCGCACGTTCTTCTCGATCATCCTGCCGCTGATCAAGCCCGCCCTGATCACGTCCGCGATCTTCACCTTCATCTGGACCTGGAACGACTTCCTCGGCCCGCTGCTCTACGTGAACAGTCCCGAGCAGTACCCGCTCCCCGTCGCGCTCCGCCTGTACAACGACCAGACGTCGACCTCCGACTACGGCGCGACCGTCGCGGTGTCGTTCCTCGCGCTGCTGCCGATCCTGATCTTCTTCATCGTGTTCCAGCGCTTCCTCGTCGACGGCGTCGCGACGCAGGGGCTCAAGGGCTAGGGGCGAGCGGATGTCCCGGGCACGTGACCGCACGGAACGAGCCGCGCGCCGCGCCGAGCGGTCGGGCTCCGGCCCGGTCCGCTCGGGCGCGGCGCCCGCGC
>NZ_SDPL01000193.1 GCF_004135055.1 Agromyces binzhouensis
GCGGCATCCGCCGTCGTCGTCGGCCTCGGGGCCAGGCTGGCGACCGCCGCCACGTCGTCCATCGCGGCGATCCGCGAGGCGCTGCGACTGCCGCGACCGCGCTCGGTCGTCGAGCTGCCGGCCGGCGCCGAGCTCGACATCCCCGGGCTCAGCCCGCTGATCACGCCGAACGCGGACTTCTACCGGGTCGACACGGCCCTCACCGTTCCCGAGGTGGACCCGTCGACCTGGCGGCTCGTCGTCGACGGCATGGTGGACCGGCGCATCGAGCTGACCTTCGACGACCTCGTCTCGATGGGGCTCGACGAGTACGGCGTCACGCTCACGTGCGTGTCGAACGAGGTCGGCGGCGACCTCGTCGGCACCGCGATCTGGCTCGGCATGCCCGTGCGCGACGTCCTGCGCCTGGCCGGCCCGCAACCCGGTGCCGACATGGTCCTCTCCCGCAGCGTCGACGGATTCACCGCGTCGACCCCGCTCGAGGTACTGACCGACGACGGCAGGGACGCGATCCTCGCGGTCGGCATGAACGGCGAGCCGCTGCCCCTCGAGCACGGCTTCCCCGTGCGGATGGTGGTGCCGGGGCTGTACGGCTACGTCTCGGCGACGAAGTGGCTCACCCGCCTGCAGGTCACGACCTTCGCCGCCGACGAGGCGTATTGGACGCCCCGCGGCTACAGCGCCGAGGCGCCGATCAAGATGTCCTCCCGCATCGACACGCCCAAGCCGGGCCGCCCCGTCCCCGCCGGTCCCGGCGTGATCGCCGGGGTCGCGTGGGCGCAGACCGTCGGGATCGAGCGCGTCGAGGTGCGCATCGACGACGGCGAGTGGCGCACGGCGACGCTGTCGACGCCGGTGAACGCCGACACGTGGGTGCAGTGGATGCTCGAGTGGGATGCCGCGCCCGGAACCCACTACGCGACGGTGCGGGCCGTCGACCGCGACGGGCGCGTCCAGGTCGAGGAGCGCGCCCCGATCGCGCCGGACGGCTCGACCGGATGGCAGCGCACCCTGATCACCGTGACGTGAGCTGTCAATGCCTCGACGGATGTCGCGCTCGCGACGAGCATCGTGGAAGGCGGCTTCCGCGCCGCCGGATGGAGGGACCATGGCCGAGACCCCGCACACCCAGGACGAGCCGATCGAGGAGGGCGCGGGCGACGCGAGTCGGGCCGACCGCATCGCCGGCATCCTCGAACAGGTGCGGAGCGACCTGCGCCTCGGTCACGCGCACGACGAGGAGGCCGAGCTGCGGCTCCGGCTGGCCGACGCCGGGATCACCGCGACCGACGCGGAGATCGAGCGGTACGTCGCACGCGAGCTCTGATCGGCGTCGCCGGGGTCAGCCCGATGCCGACCCCGTCGCCAGCACGTCGGCGAGCCACGCCGCCTGCCGCTGCCAGTGCAGGCCCTGCCCGCCCTCGTGCTCGTTGAACGCGTACTCGACGACCTCCGCGCCGACCGCATGGTGGTTGGCCGCGGCGTAGACGGTCGACGGAGGGCACACGGGATCCATGAGCGCCACCGACACCAGCGCGGGCGCGGTCGCGCGCTTGGCGAAGTTCACGCCGTCGAAGTACGAGAGCGTGCGGAAGACGCTCGGCGCGGCATCCCGGTGGATCGAGAGGTACCGGACGATCTCCTGGTACGGATCGCGGTCGGTCAGGCCGACCGACCGCTCGAAGCAGCAGAGGAACGGCACGTCGGGCATCGCGCCCACGAGCCCCTCGGCGAGCCCGGCCGCGGCGAGCGCGATGCCGCCGCCCTGCGAGCCGCCCGTGACGGCGACCCGGTCGGCGTCGACCACGTCGAGCGAGCGCACCGCGTCGATCGCGAGCACCGCGTCGGTGAAGACGCGCCGGTAGTAGTACTCGGCCGGGTCGTGGATGCCCCGGGTCATGAACCCGGGGAACGACGGCCCGGTGCCGTGCGGGTCGGGCGTGCCGCCGCCCGTGCCCCACGCGCTGCCCTGTCCTCGGGTGTCCATGAAGAAGTACGCGTAGCCGGATGCCGCCCACTGCAGCCGCTCGTGCGGGAGGCCCCGACCTCCGCCGTAGCCGTTGTACTCGACCACCGCGGGCAGCGGCCCCGCGGCATCCGCCGGCACCAGGAACCAGCCCTTCACGGGATCGCCCGCGTACCCGGAGAACTCGACGTCGTGGACCTCGACCAGCGCGAGCGGCGACTCGACGCGCGTCAGCCGCGGGGGCCGCGCCACGGCGCGCGACGCGGCGAGCGTCCCGGCCCAGAACTCGTCGAAGTCGGCGGGTTCGGCGACCTCGGGACGGAACGCGCGGAGCTCGGCGGCGGGCAGGTCGAAGAAGGGCATGCGGACTCCTCGCTGGGTGGCGGCCGGGGTGGTCGTCAGCGTACCCGGGCGCGACGACACGCGGCGGCACGAACCACGGCAGGATGGGACCGGTCGCCGCGATCGTCGCGGGCCGGACGGGAGCAGCACGTGAGCGGCAGGGTCGTGGTCTCGGGGCCGGCGTCGTGGAACCGGATCGTGCATGTCGAGCACCTGCCCGAACCCGTGCCGCACATGCAGTTCGCGCTGGCCGACCACGAGACGGTGGGCGGCACGTCGGCGGGCAAGGCGCTCGGGCTCGCCGCATTCGGGCGGCCGGTGACCCTGTTCACCCTGATCGGGTCGGACCCCGACGGCGAGCGCCTGCGCGGCATCCTCGAGCGCGTCGACGGACTCGGACTCGACATCGTGGACGGGGCGCGCACCGAACGGCACCTCAACCTCATGACGCCGCTCGGCGAGCGCGTGTCGATCTACCTGTCGACCCCCGACGACCGGGACTCGCCCGAGGACGACCGACTGACCGCCGCGATGGAGGACGCCGCGGCGATCGTGCTCGACCTCTCCGAGCGGTCGCGCCGGCTCATCCCCGATGCGCGGGCCTCGGGGCGACCGATCTGGACCGACCTGCACGACTACGACGGCACGAGCGAGTTCCATCTCCCGTTCCTCGACGCCGCCGACGCGGTCTTCCTCAACGCCGACCGGCTCGGCGGCGACCCGATGCCGTTCCTGCGACGCGTGATCGACTCCGGCGCCCGGCTCGCCGTGTGCACGCTCGGCGCGGAGGGGGCCGTGGCGCTCGCGTCCGAGGGCGGCGCCGTCACCGAGCACCGGGTCGACGCGGTGCCCGTCGACGTGCGCGATGCGAACGGCGCGGGCGACGCCTTCATGTCGGGCGTGCTCCACGCGATGCTCGACGGGGCCGGCGTGGACGCGGCGCTGGAGGTCGGCGCGCAGCACGCGGCATCCGTCCTCGTGACCCGGCACCTGCACCCGACGCTCGAGGCGCTCGTCGGCTGAGGGAGGCGGGGCTGCGCCCCGGATCAGCGCCTCAGCGCCGGAACGCGCGCCCGCGCACGTCGGTCGGCTGGATCCGCACCCACCGGTCCTTCGACTCCGGCGCCCACGGGTGCACCCCGAGCGTCTCGGCGTGCTCGATCTCGCTCTGCCGCTCGAGCTGGCGCGCCTCGCCCTTCGCGACGACGCTGAACGCGTCCTCGTCGGTGTAGCCGTCGACCTGGAACGCGACGTGCGAGTGGATCGTGAGCTCGAGCAGCTTCGTCCCGGCCGCCGTGCGGAAGACGATCGCCGGGGCATCGGCGCCGTCGTGGTCGACCACGTGGTTCACCGGGAAGATGTCGACCTCGCCCGCTGCGAACACCGCGATGCGTCCGAACGGCGCCGCCTCGATGCGCGACCAGCACTCCTCTTCGCTGAGGTGCCTCGTCGGGGGCCGCAGGTCGTCCTGTTCGTCCATGGGGCTTCCTTTCGTGTGTCGTCCGGTGGTCGGGAGCGTATCGCGACGGCGAGCCTCCGTCAGATCGACGCGTCGATCGCCGCGACGGCGTCGATCGGCGCCGCGCGCGCCGACCTCGGGACGATCTCGGCGACCTGGTGGTGGTCGGGCACGCGCGCCGCCCGGCCGAGTTCGCGCCTGATCCGCGCACGCAACGTGTCGGCCGCGTGCGCCTCGCCGTGGACGACCCACGTCATGCCGGGCGGTTCGGGCGTCGCGCCCATCCAGCCGAGGATCTGCTCCGAGTCGGCGTGCGCCGACATCGACTCGATCGCGACGACCTCGGCGCGGATCGGGAGGTCCTTGCCGAAGAGGCGGAGCGACCGCTCGCCCGCCTGGAGCGCAGCCCCGCGCGTGCCGCCGGCCTGGAAGCCGGTCAGGACGATCGCGTTGTGCGGGTCCGAACCGTACGCGTCGAGATGGTGCAGGATCCGCCCGCCGGTCAGCATGCCGCTCGCCGAGAGGATCACGAGGGGTCCCCCTCGCAGGTTCAGCAGCTTGGAGTCGTCGACCGACGTCACCCGCCTGGCGAGGCCGTACATGCGCTGCAGTTCGTCGTGGCCGAGCCGATGCTCCTCGGGATGCCGTTCGTAGATCTCGACGGCGTCGACCGCCATCGGGCTGTTCAGGTAGATCGGGACGTCCGGCAGCTCGCCGCGATCCGCGAGGCGCGACAGGTGCAGCAGCACGCTCTCGGTACGGCCGACCGCGAACGCGGGGATGAGCACCACGCCGCCCCGGCGCGTCACGCGGCGGATGACGTCGCCGAGCAGCCGCTCGGGATCCCCCGCCGCATGCACCCGGTCGCCGTACGTCGACTCCGCGACGAGCACGTCGGTCGATTCCAGTGCTTCCGGCGGCCGCATGAGCGGGTCGTCGGGGCGGCCGAGGTCCCCGGTGAAGTGGACGCTCGCCCCGTCGACGTCGAGCCGCACCTGCGCCGCCCCGAGGATGTGGCCGGCGTGCACGAGTC
Organism: Agromyces binzhouensis; assembly: GCF_004135055.1. Taxonomy (GTDB): domain Bacteria; phylum Actinomycetota; class Actinomycetes; order Actinomycetales; family Microbacteriaceae; genus Agromyces; species Agromyces binzhouensis. Next base: position 4,801 of record NZ_SDPL01000193.1, read on the forward strand.
GCACGTCGACCCCGGGGGCGATGCGCCGCGTCTCGTGGAAGTCGAGCGGCTCGAACCGCGGCATCGTCCGGCGCACGTCCTCCGACGTGTAGAGCGGACGCGGGTCGGCGTGCCGCGACCAGTGGCGGGATGCCGCGTGGCGCGCCTCCTCCTCCATGAGGTACGCGCTGTCGGCCAGCATGATCTCGGCGAGCTCGATCGTGCCCGGGCTCGCGAGGATGCGACCGGCGAACCCGTCGCGCACGAGCGCGGGCAGGTACCCGGAGTGGTCCAGGTGCGCGTGGGTCAGGACCACCGCGTCGATGGTCGCGGGATCGACGGGGAACGGCTGCCGATTGCGCGCGCGGAGCACCTTGTAGCCCTGGAACAGGCCGCAGTCGACGAGCACGCGCACGCCGTCGCGCTCGACGAGGTGCCGCGACCCGGTGACGGTGTCCGCCGCGCCGAGGAACCGGATGCTCCGCGGGCCCATGGCCTATCCGACGTCGCTGACCACGATGACCGGACCGGCGGCGCTCAGCAGCAGGTCGTGGCTGACGGAGCCCAGGAGGAAGCGGGCCATGCCGCCCGCCGTGTGGCTGCCCACGACCACGACGCTGGCGGTGTCGCTGTACTCGGCGAGCACCGCAGCGGCCGACCCGCGCTCGAGGCGTCCGGACGGCGCACCGCCGAGCGATCGGGCGAACTCCACGGCCTCGTCGAGCACGTCGCGTCGCATCTCCTCCATGAGGGCGACGTCGCCGAGGTACTCCACGTAGGCCGAGTTCCAGCTCGTCGGCACGACCCAAGCGTGGACGAGCTCGAGCGGGCGCCCGGAACGGGCGGCCTCGTCGACGCCGACGCGGATCGCCGCCCGCGCCTCATCCGACCCGTCGACGCCGACCACCACGGCGCGGCGCTCCACGGCCTCCCAGTCGGGCGGGACGACGGCGACCGCG
>NZ_SDPL01000194.1 GCF_004135055.1 Agromyces binzhouensis
CGTCCCGGCGCCGCGCGGCGAGTCGAGCTCGATCGAACCGCCGACCGCATCGATGCGGTCCACGATGCCGATCGCCTGACCGAGCCGCCGCCGTCGCGCGCTCCGCCGCCGGCTCGGCCGTTCCGGTCAGTGCAGCGGATCGCGCCCGTCGTCGTCGGTGGTCCGGTCCGGGACCTCCGCCACGTCGCCGCGCGCCCGCGGGTCGTGGTCGACGATGCCGTCGACGTCGTCGGTCGGCACGCCCGTCGACTCGGCGTTCAGGGTGTCCATCGCGCGCTGCGACGCGTGCCGCAGCGTGAGCTCGCCGTCGATGTGCGTCAGCACGGGGTGGAGGGGCGGCTCCGCGCCGGGCGCCTTCCGGATCGGCATCGTCGGCAGGTCCTGCCGGATGCCGAGACGCCGCTGCAGCTGCCGCATCCACCTCGGGCCCCGGCCGATCGCGCCCGCCTCGAGCGGCGCCTCCACCTCGAGCCCGTAGTACTCGCCGATCTGGTCGACCAACTGCGCGCGCCGCGCGAGCTCGTACGCCCGCCGTTCGCGACTGAACGCGATGATGGTCGACCAGCAGATCATGAGCATCACCACGCTGAACGGCAGCGCGATGATGATCGCCGCCGTCTGCAGGGCGCGCAGCCCGCCCGCGAGCAGCAGCGAGATCGACAGCAGCGCGGTGATCAGCGTGAAGAAGGTGCGCACCCACTTGCGCGGGTTGATCTGGCCGCCGGTCGCGATCATCCCCATGACCAGCGCCCCGGAATCGGACGAGGTCACGAAGAAGATCGTGATGAGCAGGATGACGCCGAAGGTGAGCACGGTCGAGCCGGGGAAGTAGCCGAGCAGTGCGAACAGCGTGCCCTCGATGTCGACCGCGCCGTCGGCGCCGACGAGGCTGCCGGGTTCGGTGAGCTCGAGGTAGAGCGCCGAGCCGCCGAGCACGCTGAACCACAGGATGCCGATGAGGGTCGGCACGATGATCACGCCCGCGACGAACTCGCGCACCGTCCGGCCGCGGGAGATGCGGGCGATGAAGATCCCCACGAACGGCGCCCACGAGATCCACCAGCCCCAGTAGAACGAGGTCCACGACGCCTGCCACGCCTCTCCGGCGGCTCCCTGGAACGCGCTGACGTTGAACGAGAGGCCGATGAAGTTCTGGATGTAGGTGCCGATCGACTGCACGAACTCGCGCAGCAGGAACTCAGTCTGGCCGAACACCAGCAGGTAGAGCACGAGGATGCCGGCGAGCACGAGGTTCGTGGAGGACAGCCACTTCATGCCGCGCGTGACGCCCGAGAGCACCGACGCGAGCACGAACACCGTGATCACCATGATGATGACGACCTGCGTGGTCTCGGTCGGCTCGACGATGCCGGCCGCATCGAGGCCGGCGCTGATCTGCAGCACGCCGAGCCCGAGCGACGTGGCCACGCCGAACAGCGTGCCCGCGAGGGCGACCACGTCGATCACGTTGCCCCAGGCGCCGCGCACGCGCTTGCCGAGCAGCGGCTCGAGCGTCCAGCGGATCGAGATCGGCCGCTTGCGCCGGTGGATGGCGTAGGCGAGCCCGAGTCCGACGACGACGTAGATCGACCAGGCGTGGACGCCCCAGTGCAGGTAGGTCTGGCTGAGCGCCGCCGACGCGAGCTGCTCGGGCGTGCCGGAGACGCCCGGCCGCGGCGCGACGAAGTGGCTGAGCGGCTCGCTCGCGCCGTAGAACACGAGCCCGATGCCCATGCCCGCGGCGAACAGGAGCGAGAACCAGGCTCCGAGGGAGAACTCGGGTTTGTCGTCGTCCTCGCCGAGGCGGATGTCGCCGTAGCGACTGAACCCCACGAACAGGCTGAATGCGACGAAGAACGCCGCGATGAGCACGTAGTACCAGTTGAACGCGTTGACGATCGACGCCTGGACGGCGCCGAAGAACGTCTCGGCGAGGTTCGGGGCGAGGAGGGCGAACCCGCTGAACGTGAGCACGACCGCCGCCGCCGGCCAGAACACCCATCTCTCGATCGACGTCTTCGGGAGTCGGGGCCGTCGCCGGCCGTCGTGGTCGCTGGGCTGGGTCCGCGGCGTCCCGTCCATGCCCGCCACGATACGCCGCGGGCTAGGCTCGGTCGGGACATCCGTCGAAGAGGAGCAGAGATGCAGACCCGCACCCTCGGCCGCACCGGCCGCACCGTCTCGGTCATCGGACTCGGGACCTGGCAACTCGGAGCCGACTGGGGGGATGTCGACGAGGCCGACGCGCTCGCGGTGCTCGACGCCTCGCACGAGGCCGGCGTCACGGTGTTCGACACCGCCGACGTGTACGGCGACGGCCGTTCCGAGTCGCTCATCGGGCGCTGGCTCGCCGCGAACGCCGGCTCCGGCGTCACCGTCGCGACGAAGATGGGGCGGCGGATGCCCCAGGAGCACGGCAACTACGTCCTGGACAACTTCCGCGCCTGGACCGACCGGTCGCGCCGCAACCTCGGCGTCGAGACGCTCGACCTCGTCCAGCTGCACTGCCCGCCGACCTCCGTGTACTCCGACGACGCCGTGTACGACGCGCTCGACACCCTCGTCGCCGAGGGCGCGATCGCCGCGTACGGGGTGAGCGTCGAGCGGGTCGACGAGGCGCTCGCCGCGATCGCGCGTCCGAACGTGGCGACGGTGCAGATCATCCTCAACGCGTTCCGGCTGAAGCCGGTGGAGGAGGTGCTGCCGGTCGCGCGCCAGTACGGGGTCGGCATCATCGCGCGCGTGCCGCTCGCGAGCGGCCTGCTCTCCGGCCGGTACACGCTCGAGACCGAGTTCGCGGCGAACGACCACCGGTCGTACAACCGGCATGGCGAGTCGTTCGACGTCGGCGAGACCTTCTCGGGCGTCGACTACGCGACCGGCGTGCGTGCCGCCTCCGAGTTCTCGGCGCTCGCGCGCGAAGCGGCGCCGGATGCCACGCCGGCACAGGTCGCGCTGGCCTGGGTCGCGCGGCAGGACGGCGTCTCGACCGTGATCCCGGGAGCCCGCAACCCCGAGCAGGCGCGCGCGAACGCCGCCGCCGGTTCGCTCGAGCTCCCGGAGTCGTTCGACGCGGCCGTGCGCGACCTCTACGACCGCGACATCCGCTCCTCGGTGCACCACCGCTGGTGACCGGGCGGGACCCCCGGGGCGGAGCGAGGTCGCTCCCCTCGGGTCCTCCCGACTCCACGCCGGGCGGTGACGCGTGATCGACATCCTCACCGGGTTCGCGGTCATCGCGCTCGCCATCGTGGTCGGCTGGATCGCGGGGCGGACCGGCGTGCTCGGCCCGAACGCGCGCCCCGTGCTCGCACGGCTCAGCTTCAGCGTGCTCTCGCCGTTCCTGCTGTTCTCCGTGCTGTCGACGGCCGACGTGCGGGCGCTGTTCTCGGCGCTGCTCCCGGTCTCGGCGATCGCGGCGGTGTCGGTCATGCTCGTCTTCTCGGTCGTGTCGATCCTGCTGCTGCGGCGCGGCGTGGCCCGCACGACGATCGGGGCGCTGGCGAGCGGGTACGTCAACGGCAACAACATCGGCATCCCGATCGCGCTCTACCTGCTCGGCGACGCCGCGTACTCGGCCCCCATCGTCCTGCTGCAGCTGCTGCTCTTCGCACCGATCGCGCTCGCGGTGCTCGGCGCGACCGTGCAGGGGCGGACCTCGGTCGTCGGCATCCTCCGCTCGACCGTCACGAACCCGATCATCATCGGCTCGCTCCTGGGCGTGCTGGTCTCGGTGTCGGGCATCGAGCTGCCGCCGATCGTGCAGGACCCGATCCGCCTCATCGGGCAGGCGGCCGTGCCGCTCATGCTCATCGCCTACGGGCTCTCGCTGCACGGCACCCGACTGCTCGAGCCGGGCACGGGCCTGCGCGACGTCGTCATCGCGGCGACGCTCAAGCTCGCCGCGATGCCCGCGATCGCGTGGGCGCTCGGTGCGTTCGCGTTCGGGCTCGAGGGGCGCGACCTCTACGCGGTCACGGTGCTCGCGGCGCTGCCGACCGCGCAGAACGTGTTCAACTTCGCGCAGCGGTACGAGACCGCCGAGGTGGTCGCCCGCGACGCGGTGTTCGTGACGACCATCGGGTCGGTGCCCGTGCTGCTGCTCGTGTCGGTGCTGCTCGGCTGACGCGGCGATCGCCGAGCGAGGTCGCCGGGTACCGCGGTGACGGCCGGAGGCGGCAGGATGGTGCAACGCACCGAGGCGAGGAGACCCGAATGCCCTTCCTGCGCGAGGACGGCGCACCGCTCGACGAACTGCCGCTCGCCCAACGCCCGGCCGACGGGTACCGGTTCGCGCTGCGCGCCCCGGTCGTGTACGTCGACGACCCGAGCGGTCGCAGGTACCGCGCACCGGCCGCGGGCGAGGGGCCTCCGCCCGTCGGGATCACCGACCTCGCGTCGGTGCCCACGCCGCTGTGGGGACTCATCGCGAGCTACGGCCGCCAGTCTGCGCCGGCCGTGCTGCACGACGCGCAGTCGATCGCCGCGGCGGCGCTCGACGACGATGCGGCCGCGCTCGCGCAGCGTCGCGAGGACGACGACGTCTTCCATCGCGCGCTGCGCGAGCAGGGGGTCCCGGTCCTTCGCGCCCGGCTCATGTGGGCGTGGGTGTCCGCCGACCGCGAGCGCACGTACGCCGGATGGCGCGGATGGCTCCTGCTCGCCCAGGTCGCGCTCGGCGTCGTGGCGGTGGTGGCCGCCATCGTGCTCGCCGTGGTCGCGCACCCGGCGTGGCTGCTGCTCGCCGTCGTGCCCGCGGTCGCCGCGCTCGCGTGGGGCGGGCTCGCCCGGCTCGTGATCGCCCTCACCTACCCGCTGGCGCTGCTCGGACCGGTGCTGCTGGTGCAACTGCTCGCCGTCGGCGTGTTCCGGGTGGTCGAGGCGATCGTCGAGCTCGTCGCGGGCGGCGACGTGCGGTCGGTCGTGCGGCCGACCGTGCTGCCGCCGGATGCGGGCGACCTGACGGGGAGGTCGTGATGCGCGCTCGTCGAACGCCTGGCCCCGTCGTGGTGATGGGGGTCTCCGCGTCGGGGAAGTCGACGGTGGGGGCGCTGCTCGCCGAGCGCCTCGGCGTCCCCTTCGTCGATGCCGACGACGTCCACCCGCCCGCGAACGTCGCGAAGATGCGGTCCGGCGTCCCGCTCGACGACGCGGACCGCGGGCCGTGGCTGGACCAGGTGGGCGCGGTGCTGGCCGGCGCCGCGGACGACGGGGTGGTGGTCGCCTGCTCGGCCCTGCGGCGAACGTATCGCGAGCGCCTGCTCGCGCTCGCCCCGGCCACCCGGTTCGTGCACCTCGATCTCTCGGAGGCCGAGCTCGCGCGGCGGGCCGGAAGCCGGGTCGGCCATTTCATGCCGCCCAGCCTCCTGGCTTCGCAGCTCGCGACGCTCGAGCGGCTGGCACCGGGCGAGCCGGGCATCGTCGTCGATGCGGACGGCCGGGCGGACCACGTCGTGGACCTGGTCGCCGCTGCGCTCGAGGCGGACCCGTCGTCGTGACACCCGGCCGCCGCAGGGTTCAGTGCTACCCCTGATGCCCGCCGCGCGCGGCATCCGTACCGTTGACCTCGGTCGCGCACCGCGGACACGCAGGGGGAACTGTCACCGCGGTGCCGACCGGAGAGCCGGCCGCGCTGGACCCGACCCGAACGGGCAGCGCAGGCCGGCTCCCCCCTTCTCGGGCGGCTCCGCGGCCGGCGCCCGTGCGAGCGCGCCGGGCG
>NZ_SDPL01000195.1 GCF_004135055.1 Agromyces binzhouensis
CGAGCCGTCGGCGCAGCCGAGCCCGACGCCGGTCGACGAACCGGGCGGCGGGGCAGGCGGCGAGCCCGCGACGATCGACCCGGAGCTGCAGGCGCTCCTCGACGAGTCCGCCGCCGCGCAGGTGGAAGCGCACGCGCTGGGCTCCCTGATCGGCCAGATCCGCGTGGACGGCGATGTCGTGGCGCAGGTCGCGCTCGGCGAGGCGGTCGGGGGTGAGCCGGTCACGCTCGACGGGCGCTTCCGCAACGGCGCGGTCGCGATCACCTACGTCAGCGTCGCGATGCTGCGGCTCGCCGAGGAGGGAGTCCTCGACCTCGACGAGCCGATCGACCGGTGGCTTCCGGAGATCCGCGACGGCGACAGCGTCACGCCCCGGATGCTCGCGAACATGACGGCCGGGTACCACGACTACGTCGGCGATCCCGTGTTCGAGGACGCGCTCGCCGCCGACCCGTTCCGCACGTGGACGAACGACGACCTCATCGAGGTGAGCCTGTCGGCTCCGCGCCTGTTCCCGGCCGGCGAGAACTGGGACTACTCGCACGCCGACTACGTCGTGCTGGGCGAGGTGCTCGAGGCCGCGTCGGGTGAGTCGCTCGAGGCGCTGATCGCCCGCGAGGTCCTCGAGCCGCTCGACCTCGAGCAGACGGTCGCCTCGGAGGATCCGTCGATCCCGGCCCCCGCCGTGCACGCCTTCACGGCGGAGCGAGGCGTCTGGGAGGACTCGACCTACTGGAATCCGTCGTGGACCCTTCCCGAGGGCGCCGTCCAGACCAGCTCGATCGGCGACGTGACCGCGAGCTTCGATGCGATCGTGGGGCGCGGCGAGCTGCTCGAGCCGGCGTCGTACGACGCGCTCATCGCGCCCGACCTCGTCGGGTTCGGCGAACCGCTCGACGGATGCCGCGCCTGCATGACCCTCGTCCCCGAGTTCGCGTACGGGCTCGGCGCTTTCCTCAGCCTCGACTGGGTGATGCAGACCCCGCTGTTCGGCGGGTACGCGTCGGCGGTCGCGACGCTCCCGGCCGAACGCGCCGACGACGGTCGCTCGGTGACGATCGCGGTCGCGGTCACCTACACCGAGGACTCGTTCGACGACTGGGGTGGCGCACTCGTGAACTGGGGCGAGGACCTCGTCCGCCGGCTCACGGCCGACGTGGTGCCGGACAGCCCCGCCGCGCAACCCCCCGGCTGAGGTCGCGTCGCGGGCCGATGCGCAACCCGGGTGACGCCCCGGCCGTGTCAGGGCAGGATGGGGACCCGGGGACGACGACGAGGAGGGCATCCATGCCGAAGCGGATCTGCGTCACTGGCGCGTCAGGGCTCGCAGGGCGGGCGGTGGTGGCCGACCTGCTGGAGCACGGGTACGAGGTGCTCGCGACCGACGTCACGCCGCCGTCGCCGAAGCTGCCGGCCCGATGGTCGCGGCCCGACCTGGTGTACACGCAGGCCGACCTCACCGACTTCGGCGACACGGTCGAGGTGCTGCAGGACGTCGACGCGGTCGCCCACCTCGCCGCCATCCCGGCGCCGACGATCTTCACGCCGGCGCGCACCCTGAACGTCAACAACGCCGTCAACTCGAACGTCTTCCTCGCGGCGGCCAAGCTCGGCCTCGAGAAGGTCGTGTGGGCCTCGAGCGAGACCACGCTGGGGCTCGACTTCGGCCCCGACGGGCTGCCCGACTACCTGCCGCTCGACGAGGACCACTACCCCAAGCCCAACTCGACCTACTCGCTGTCGAAGGTGCTCGGCGAGACGATGGCCGAGCACGTGGCCGACTGGACCGGCATCCCGTTCGTCGCGCTGCGCTTCTCGAACGTCATCGATCCGGAGCGGTACGACGAGTTCGCGGCGTTCGAGGACGACCCGCGGTCGCGGCTGTTCAACGCGTTCGGCTACATCGACGTGCGGGATGCCGCGCAGTCGGTCCGTCGCGCGCTCGAGGCCGACGTCGACGGAGCGCGCGCCTACGTCATCGCGAACGCCGACACCGTGATGAGCCGGCCGACGCGCGACCTGGTCGAGGAGTTCTTCCCGGGCGTCTCGCTGAAGCGCGACTTCGAGGGCACCGAGTCGCTGTTCTCGATCGAGCGGGCACGCGACGAGCTCGGCTTCGAACCGGAGCACGGGTGGCGGGAGGTGCGCTCGTGACCGCGCGCTCGGTCGGCTGCGAGATCCGGCTGGATGTCGACCAGCCCGTGCGCCTGGCGTTCCAGGTCGCGGTGGCGAGCGACGTCGAGGCGGTCGAGCGCCTCGAGTTCCGCACCGACGGCCGACCGATCGATCCGACGGAGTTGACGGATGCCGCGGGCAACCGCCTGCACGTCGTCGACGCGCCGGCCGGCCCGCTCGAGTGCTCGTACACGGCCGAGGTGCCGGGGCGCGCGCGCGAGGCATCCGTCAACGCGGCCGACCTGCTGACGTACCTGCGACCGAGTCGCTACGCCGAGTCGGATCGCCTGGCCGCGACGGCGGCCGCCGAGTTCGGGGGCGTCGAGGGCGTCGACCGGCTCGCGGCCGTCTCGTCGTGGGTCGGCACCCGGCTGTCGTACGTGCCGGGTTCGAGCAGCCCGACGGATGGCGCGGTGCAGACGCTCCTCGCCCGTCAGGGCGTGTGCCGCGACTACGCCCACCTCGTGGTCGCGCTCCTGCGCGCCCTCGATGTGCCGGCGCGGCTCGCGGCGGTGTACGCGCCGGGCCTGGATCCGATGGACTTCCATGCCGTCGCCGAGGCCTGGGTCGAGGGGGCGTGGCACGTCGTGGACGCGACGACGCTCGCGCCCCGGGAGACGCTGGTGCGGATCGCGACGGGGCGCGACGCGGCCGACACCGCGTTCCTCTCGGCGTACGGCGGCGCGATCCGTCTTGAGTCGGTGGAGGTCACCGCGGTCGCCGACGAGTTGCCGGACGATGACGTGCGCCGGCTCGTGCGACTCGGCTGATGCGTGGGCTCAGCCGGCGGCGCCGGTCGAGCTCGGCATGAGCAGTGCGGGGAGCACGGAGATCCCGACGATCGCGAGCGCGCCGACACCGAGCCACACGGCGGCGATCGCGGCCGTCGACGGCCGTTCTCCCGCACGGCGGGCGCGGCTGCGCGCGACGAGGCCGAGGGTCGACGTGAACACCGCGAGCGCCGCGAGCAGCGCGGAGCCGAGCGACTCGCGGTAGGGCGTCGCGAACGCGAGGATCACGGCGGTGAGGCCGAGGACGAGTGCGGCGGACCCGACCGTGCGGCCGGAGGACGCCGAGGGGTCGCCGACGCGCAGGCGGTCCTCGCCCGACTCGTGCGACTCGGCTGCCGACATGGTGTTCCCCCGGGGTGCTCGCGTGACGATGCCGCGGGCCGGGAGATCCGGCACGTCGTCGTCCCGGCTCGCGGTGATGCTCACGACATCCTCCCGCGATGCGCGGGCGTGTGACGCCGGTTTCCGCCGCCTGGCGGTCTCGATCCGGTCACGGCGGTATCGATCCGGTCACGACGGTCTCGGCCGCATCACGAGTCGAGGTGCATCTCCGGTTCAGCCGGCACTCAGGTCGATGTAATCGACAGGTGTAGATTAGAGCGGAACCCGGAGCCATCCGACCCCGGGCCCGAACGGCAGCGAACGCCGCAGGGCCGACGCCCGCGGCGAGACAAGGAGCGTCAGCAATGGCACGCGTCAACGGCAAGGTCGCACTCATCAGCGGTGGAGCACGGGGCATGGGCGCCTCGCACGCCCGGCTGCTCGTCCAGGAGGGTGCGAAGGTGGTCATCGGCGACCTGCTCGACGACGAGGGCGCCGCGCTCGCCGCGGAGCTCGGCGAGGCGAACGCCCGCTACGTCCACCTCGACGTCACCGACTACGCCCAGTGGGAGGCCGCCGTCGCGACCTCCGTCGAGGCGTTCGGCCGACTCGACGTCGTCGTGAACAACGCCGGCATCGCGAACTTCGGCCCCATCGAGGACTACGCGATCGAGGCGTGGCAGAAGATCATCGACATCAACCTCACGGGCGTCTTCTACGGCATCAAGGCCGCGATCCCCGCGCTGAAGGAGTCCGGCGCCGGCTCGATCATCAACATCTCCTCGACCGCCGGCCTGCAGGGCTACGAGGCGCTCCCCGGCTACAACGCCGCGAAGTTCGGCGTCCGCGGGCTCACCAAGAACGCGGCGCTCGACCTCGGTCGTTACAACATCCGCGTGAACTCGGTGCACCCCGGCGTCATCCGCACGCCCATGACCGAGGACCTCGACACCCCGCAGAACCACGTCGCGCTGCACCGCGTCGGCGAGCCCATCGAGCTGTCGAACCTCATCCTGTTCCTCGCGAGCGACGAGTCGAGCTTCTCGACCGGCGCGGAGTTCGTCGCCGACGGCGGCGAGACCGCGGGCCTCGCGCACGACGAGAGCTGACCCGGTCGCGCCATGCGCACCCGCGGGCGGATGTCGCGGCCCCGTGCCGCGGCATCCGCGCGTCGTCGCGTGCTCGCCCGTGCGTTCCGGTCAGGCGCGGACGAGGCCCAGGTCGAGCAGGCTCTCCGCCGAGGCGAGGATCGCCTCCTCGCGCGAACGCGGGGTCCAGCCGAGCATGCGCGTGGCCTTCCCGTGCGACGCGTCGCCGCGCCGACCGAGCTCGCTCGCCATCAGGCGGAGCTCGCGGCTGAAGGGCGCGCCCGCCTTGACGACCCAGTCGGGGATGACCCGGGTGGGCGCGCGCCGCGCCCGCTCGCCGAGCCGGTCGCGCAGGAACCGCGAGAGGTCGAGGTAGGTGATCGCATCGCCCGAGACCGCGAGGAAGCGCTCGCCCGCCGCATCCGGGTGGCGCATGGCGAGCACGTGCAGGTCGGCCACGTCGCGCACGTCCACGGCGCTGACCGAGCCGTTGGGCACGACGGGGTAGCCGCCGTCGAGCAGTTGCCGGAGCAGTTCGAGCGACGTCGAGAGGTCGGTGCCGATGGCCGGGCCGAAGATCCCGACCGGGTTCACGGTGGCCAGTTCGAGTCCGCCGCCCTCCCGGTCGATGAACTGCCACGCGGCACGCTCGGCGAGGGTCTTCGACCTGATGTACGGAGTGACCCCCGGCCCGTCAGGGTCCGTCCAGTCCTCCTCGGTGTACGCGCGGCCGGGGTTCCGGCGGCCGTATCCGATCGCGGCGAACGACGAGGTCTGCACGACGCGCCGGACCCCTGCGTCGCGTGCGGCGCTGAGCACACGGAGCACGCCCTCGCGGGCGGGCGCGATGAGCTCGTCCTCGTCCTTCGGCTGGCGCACCGGGAACGGCGAGGCGACGTGCAGCACGTGCGTGACGCCGGCGACCGCCTCCGGCCACCCCGCGTCGTCGAGCAGGTCGGCGGCCACGACCTCGACGCCGTCCGGGTCCGCGCCGCCCAGCCGGACCAGCTCGCGCAGGTCGTCGGCGCGCGTGAGGTCGCGCACCGTCGTCCGCACGCGCGTGCCGTCGGCCAGGAGCCGGATGATGCAGCTGACCCCGACGAAGCCCGTGCCGCCGGTGACCAGGATCGTTCCCTCGTCCATGCGCACCTCCCGCGTCGGACCCTACTCCCCTCCGCGACCGCCGGGGCCGCCCGCCGGAGCGGCGCGCCGGAGCATCGGGCCGCCGATATGGTGACGGCATGAGCGACGCCGACGCCCCGACGCCGACGACGCCGGCACCGACGACCCCGACCCCGGCGACCCCGGCAC
>NZ_SDPL01000196.1 GCF_004135055.1 Agromyces binzhouensis
CGCCTCGACGCGGCCGAGTCGGAGCGGCGCGATCCTCGGTCGCGTCGCCGCCGCGCTCGCGGCGCCGGCGGCGGTCGTTCCGTCGGACGTGATCGGCGCGCGGTCGCGGTCGGGCACCGAGTGGAAGAGCAGGGCGCTGTCGCCCATGCCGAGCGGGCGGAAGATGCGCTCGTGCAGCACCTCGTGGAACCGCCGCCCCGTGGACTCCTCGACGATGCGACCGAGGAGGACGAACCCCGTGTCGGAGTAGCGGAATCGCTCGCCGGGCCGACCGACGGGGCGCTGTCGTTCGCGGCTGAAGGCGATCAGGTCCGCCGGGGTCCACGTGCGGTCCGGCTCGGCGAGGACCAGCTCGCGCAGGCGCGGCCCGGCGGTGACCGGGCCGTCGAAGTAGTCGGCGACGCCCGCGGTGTGGGTCAGGAGGTGCTCGACGGTCGCGCCGCCGCCGGCATCCGTCGCCGGGTTCGTCACGAAGAGGCCGGCGACCTCGTCGCGGGGGAGGAGTTCGGCGACCGGCGTGTCGAACGCGAGCGCACCGCGCTCGACCAGCTGTGCGACGAGCGTCGCCGTGGCGAGCTTGCCGACGCTCGCGACGTGGAACCGCGCGTCGGCGTCGCCGAACCGGTAGTCGATGCCGAGCGCGGGCGCCCGGACGGCGACCTGGGGCGGCCCGAGCTCTCCGCGTCGCCGCGTCGTGCGGGCGAGGTGTCGATCCAGGCGTGTGGCGAACGACTCGGCGCGCGTCATCTGCGAGAATCCTCTCGTCTCGATTCGTGATATCACGGATCGGGATATCACGGTTAGGATATACGAGATTCGCGCATCGCCGACAAGGGGCGGCGTGCAGCGCGGATGTCGCGGAGGGAGCACGGCGTGGGAAACGTGATCCTCGGGCTGCTCATGCTGCTCGGGCCGCAGACGCTGTACTCGCTCAACGCGCAGTTCCAACGTGGGCCGTCGCTCTTCTACCGCGCGAGCTTCGGAAGCCTGCAGAGCGCGCTGCGCGGCCTGGTCGCTTCGGGATACGTGACGGTCGAGGGGGTCGTCGAAGGCGGGCGCAGCAAGAAGATACACACGATCACCGACGAGGGCGTCGCAGCGTTCCACGCCTGGATCCGATCGCCGCTCGCCGGCGGCGACCTCGAGGTCGCCGCGCTCAGCCGGCTCTTCCTGCTCGGACTCGTCGACGACGCCGACGAGCGACGCGACATCCTCGACCACATCGTCTCGGAGGTCGAGCGCGAGCTCGCGCGACTCGAGGAGTTCGCGGCGACGCTGGACGAGCAGGCCGACGCCGTGCCCGACGAGTACCGCGAGGTGTTCCGCTACCAGCGCGCGACGCTCGACTACGGGCTCACGGCCCATCGCGCCGGCCTCGCGTGGTTCCGCGACCTCGCCGCCGGCGAGACCTGAGCCGGCCCGCCGTACGGGCTCACCCGCGAGGCGCGTGCGCCTCGAGGAACTGGTAGACCTCGGTCTGGTCCACGCCCGGGAAGGTGCCCGTGGGCAGCGCGGCGAGGAGTGAGGTCGGCGTGCGCGCGGCCGGCCACGAGGCATCCGCCCACTTGCCCGCGAGCTCGTCGGGCGCGCGGCGGCAGCACGACTCGTCGGGACAACGCGACACCGCACGGTGCGGTGTCTCTCGCCCGCGGAACCACTTCACGTGCTCGAACGGCACCCCGACCGACACCGAGTACTCGCCCTCCTTGGCCTTCTCGATGCGCGACGTGCACCAGAACGTGCCCGACGACGTGTCGGTGTACTGGTACCAGGGGCTGAAGCGGTCCTCGACGTCGAACACCGTGCGGGCCGTCCAGTTGCGGCACACCGTCGTGCCCTCGACCGCGCCGAGCGCGTCGGAGGGGAAGCGCACCGAGTCGTTCTCGTACGCCTTGATGATCGTGCCCGACTCGTGCACCTTCATGAAGTGCACCGGGATGTCGAGGCGCGCCGTCGCCAGGTTCGTGAACCGGTGCGCGGCCGTCTCGTACGACACCGCGAAGTGGTCGCGAAGCTCCTCCATCGAGATGCGGCGCAGGTTCTTCGCCTCCGAGAGGTAGCGGACGGCGGCCTGCTCGGGCAGCAGGATGGCGGCCGTGAGGTAGTTCGTCTCGATGCGCTGGCGCAGGAAGTCGCCGTAGTTGCCGGGCTCCTCGTGGCCGAGCAGGTGCGAGGCGAGCGCCTGCAGGATCGGCGAGCGCGAGTCGCGCGACGGCGACTGCTGCGTGGGCAGGTAGATGCGCCCGTTGCGCTTGTCGGTCACCGACCTGGTCGAGTGGGGCAGGTCGCCGACGTAGTGCAGCGAGTAGCCGAGGTGGCTCGCCATGTCGGCGACCAACTGGTGGGAGACCGGGCCGCCGGCGTGGCCGACCGCCTCGAGGAGCTCCGCCGCCTTCGCCTCGAGCTCGGGGTAGAAGTTGTCGCGGGCGCGCATCTCGGCGCGCAGCTGCGCGTTCGCGCGCCGCGCCTCCTCGGGGGTCGCCGCGCGTTCGCGGTGCAGTCGGTCGATCTCGTTGTGCAGCGCGAGGATGGTCTGGAGCGTCTGGTCGTTCATGGTCTTCGCCACGCGGAACGGGTCGAGTCCGAGTGCGGCGAAGACCGGCCCGCGCTGCGCGCGCTCGACGGCGATCTCGAGCGCGGCGCGTTCGGATGGGGCATCCGGCCGCAGCAGCTCGTCGGCCGTGGTGCCGAGTGCGAGGGCGATCGTGCGGAGCATCGACAGGCGGGGTTCGCGTTTGCCGTTCTCGATCGCGGAGACCTGGCTCGGCGCTCGGTCGATCGCCTCGGCCAGGCGGCCCAGGGTCATGCCCGCTGCGAGGCGGCGCTCGCGGATGCGTCGACCGAGCGTCAGCGCGTCGACCTCGTCGGGCCCGGGCTCGGGCGGAGCCCCGACCGCGCCGACCGTCGTGGCGGGCGCGGCGGCGTACGCGGCGTGCGGGACCCGGGTGCGGGTTCGATCGGCGGTGACCATGCCCCATGCTCACACGGGCACCCGGATGGCGCAAACCGAACAAGCACGGAAGTTCTGCTTCTTCGAAGGCGATTCGGCCGTCTGGTCGGAAATGCGTGGTGATCAACGCTGAAGAACATGGCGACTTCTATTCCTCGGACGGCGGAGCGCGCGAAGATGGGACCGACGGTCCCGTGCGGCCGGGACATCGGGACGGCCAGCGTGGAGGCATCGAATCCTCACGGAAGGAGCCCGCCATGTCCACGCGAGCCGACGACCCCGCTATCCCGACGACGCGGACCCGGAACCGATTCCAGCCGGCACGGCTGCTCGGCGCCGCGTTCCTCGTCATGTTCGGCGCCGGCGTCGTCATCTTCACCCTGCCGCCCTACGTCTACGAGGGCAGCACGCTCGACGACTTCGCCGCGGCCCATTCCGACGACGTGCGGCTCAACCTGACGTCGCTGGTCGGCGTCGTGCTCTTCCCGCTCGCCGGCGTCCTCGTCGCCTGGTCCGCGGCGTTCCTGCGACGATCGGTCGACGCCGGACGCACCTCGCCCTCGATCGGCGGGCAGCTCGGCGTCGTCGGTGCCGCGATCGTCGCGGTCGGGTCGCTCGTGGCCGGGGCCGCCTCGTCCGCCGGCGCGCACGTCGCCGCCGGTACCGTCGACGGCGGCTTCGCACCGGTGCCCGAGGTCGGGTACGGCCTCGAGATGCTCGCGAGCCAGGTGTTCAACGTGGGCACGATCGGACTCTCGCTGCTGCTGGTCGCGTTCGGCGTGACCGCCTGGCGCTCGCGACGGCTGCCGAGGTGGCTCGCGTGGGCCGGGTTCGTGGTCGCCCCGCTCGTCCCCGTCGCGTGGATGCTGGGCATGTTCCCGCTGCTGTTCGCGGTGGCCTGGGTCGCCGTCGCCACGGCCGTGGTGGATACTGAGCCTCAGGGCTGAGGCCGCGTCCAGCGGGGGAGGCGTCGATGCGATGAACGTGCTCCGGTCGCCCAGCACGTGGGCGTGGGTCGTGTGTGCGATCGCGTTCGCGTCGGGCGTCGCCCTCGCGGTCCTCGTCCTCCTCGAGCGCGACGACCTGCCCGACGCCATCGTCGCCCAGCTGCCGTTCTACGTCGGCGGCGCGGTGTTCGTCCCGTTCATCGGGGTCCCGGCCGCGATCATCCTCCGACGCCTGCCGCGGCACCCGATCGGCTGGATCATGATGGTCGCCGTGGGCGGCATCATCCCGGACACCGCCGCGAGGTTGATCGTGATCGAGGGGTGGTACCTCGCTCCCGGGAGCCTGCCCGGCGTGGAGGTCGCGGCCTGGTTCGCCGAGTGGAACTGGTTCCCGGCGATGATCGCGCTGCTCACCTTCGTGCCGCTGCTCTTCCCCGACGGACGACCGCCGAGCCGACGGTGGCGGCCGGTGGTGATCGTGCTCATCGCGTGGCTCGTCCTCGCCACCGTCGGATACGCGGTCTACCCGTCCGAGCCCGTCGACTTCGTCGACGTCCCTCGGGCGATCGCCTCCGATGCCGCCTTCCCGCTCGCCGTGCTCATGGTGCTGACCCCGGCCGCGATCGGGACCGGCTGGGCTGCGGTCCTCGTGCGACGGCGCCGTGCCCGCGGCGACGAGCGCGAGCAGCTGCGGTGGATGCTCTGGGCGGCGGCCATCGCGGCCGTCGGATGGGCCGTGCTGTTCGCGACGGGTGCCGCCGGCGTGGGGTGGGGCGACTGGTCGCCCGTCGTCGCGATCCTCCTCGGTTGGGGGCCGCTCGCGCTGGTCTTCCTCGCGGTCACGATCGCGATCGTGAAGTACCGGCTCTACGACATCGACCTCGTCATCAACCGCACGCTCGTCTACGGCGCGCTCACGATCACCGCGCTCGCCGTGTACGGCGCGGTCGTCCTCGCCGTGGGATCGATCGCGCCCGCGTCCGCGGACTGGCGGGTCTCGGTGCTCGTCGTGCTGGTGGTCGCGATCGCCGCGTACCCGCTGCGCGAGTGGCTGCAGCGCATCGTCAACCGCCTCATGTACGGCGACCGCGACAACCCGGCTCGCGCGATGTCGCGCCTGGCCCGGCAGGTCGCCGACACGGCGCTCGCCGAGGACCTGATGCCCGCCGTGACCGCCGGCGTCGGCGAGGCGCTGCGCGTGCCGTACGTCGCGGTCGTCCCGGCCGGGTCCGCACGGCCGATCGCGGCGTACGGAACCCGGACGAGCGAGGCGCAGGCGTTCCCGCTCGTGCACCAGGGCGAGGCGATCGGCACGCTCGAGGTGGGGCTCCGCGCCCGGGGCGAGGCGTTCTCCGCCGCCGACCGCCGGGTGCTGGAGGATCTCGCCAGGCAGGTCGCCGGGACCGTGCGGGCCGTGCAGCTCGCGGAGGACCTCCAGGCGTCGCGCGAGCAGCTCGTACTCGCCCGCGAGGAGGAGCGGCGGCGGCTCCGGCGGGACATCCACGACGGCATCGGATCGGCGCTCGCCGCGCTCGCGCTCCAGGCGGGGAACCTCCGGCGCTCCCTGCCGCCCGACTCGAACGGCGCCGAGGAACGCGTGACGAGGCTCGAGGGCGGCATCCGGGACGCCGTGCTCGACATCCGGCGGATCGTCGACGACCTCCGGCCGCCCGCGCTCGACGACCTCGGCCTCGCGGGCGCCATCCACGAGCGCGCCGACTCGCTCCTGCCCGGGCGGACCACGCTCGACCTCCGGACGCGCGGGGCGGTGCTGCC
>NZ_SDPL01000197.1 GCF_004135055.1 Agromyces binzhouensis
TGCGCGACGGCCGCGACGGGGTGGGCCACGGGGTCGCGGCGGCGAGCATGACCGTCATGCTCGCCGCCATGGCCGCTCCCGGCCTCGCCACCGCGTTCGGCGCCTAGACCCCTCGATGCGCCGGGGCCTCGACGACGGCCGCCTCGGCCTCCTCGATGCCGTGGCCGACCCGCGCGTAGAGCTCCGGGTTGCGCCGACGGATGACGAGCCCCCACACGACGCCGATGATGCCCGGGACGATGACGAGCGCAGGCAGGACGAAGGTGACCGCGGTGGTCTCGGTCTGCCCGAGCAGCACGTTGAAGTTGGCGAGGATGAGCACGAACACCGCGAACAGGACGACCGCCGAGATCGCCGGCGCGATGAGCGTCTGCCATGCGCCGAGTCCGCGACGGTCGCGTCGGAAGAACCCGATCACCGCGATCGCGATGACGCCCATCAGCAGCACGAGTCCCATGGCGCCGGTGTTGGTGAGCCAGGTGAACATCGTGAGGACCGGGTAGAGGAACTCGACCGGCGCGAAGTCGGACTTGAGGCCCATGACCTCGCCCGCGACGACGAACCCGAGCGTCACCACGATCGCGATCACGCTCTGGGCGACCGAGCCGGCCCAGGGCGCACGCGAGGTCGCGCGGACCGCACCGAGACCGCGGTGCAGCACGCCCTCGCGCCCGAGCGAGAACAGGTAGCGGGCGACCGCGTTGTGGAAGGACTGCAGGGCGGCGAACAGGCTCGTGAGGAACAGCACCTGCATGAGGTCGCTCACGATGACCGGCGCGTGCGCGCCCATGAAGACGAACATCAGGTCGGGACCGTAGGTCGCCGAGGCCTCGACGATCTGCGACGGTCCGATGCCGACCGTGAACGCCCACGCGCTGAACGCGTAGAAGACGCCGATGATCGCGACGGC
Organism: Agromyces binzhouensis; assembly: GCF_004135055.1. Classification (GTDB taxonomy): domain Bacteria; phylum Actinomycetota; class Actinomycetes; order Actinomycetales; family Microbacteriaceae; genus Agromyces; species Agromyces binzhouensis. The sequence goes on from NZ_SDPL01000197.1 coordinate 911, forward strand.
CGAGTAGGTCGCCCGGGCGACGGTGCGCTTCGGGTCCTTCGACTCCTCGCCGTAGATCGCCGCCGATTCGAAGCCCATGAACGCGGCGACCCCGAACGACAGGACGGCGCCGACGCCGGGCACGAGGAACTCGGCCGGCTGGAGCGCGGCGGTGCTCACGCCCTCGGGTGCGACCGCGAATGCGACGAGGTCGAAGACGAGCACGGCGGCGAACTCCAGGGCGACGAGGATGCCGAGGACCTTGGCCGACAGGTCGACGCGGTTCACGCCGAGCGCGCCGACGACGACGATGCAGGCGAAGATCCAGAGCCACCACGGCGTGGCGAACCCGAACCTCGCCTCGAGGAACATCGACATCTGGAATCCGAACAGGCCGTAGATGCCGACCTGCATGGCGTTGTACGCGACGAGCGCGACGAGCGAGGCGCCGACGCCGAAGGGGCGCCCGATGCCCTGGGCGATGTAGGCGTAGAAGGCGCCGGCGTTCGTGACGTATCGGCTCATCGCGGCGTAGCCGACGGCGAACACCGCGAGCGCCGCGGCGAGCACGATGAAGCCGACCGGCACGCCGATCACGCCGGTCACGGCGAAGGTCGTGGTGACGCCGCCGGCGACGACGGTGAGCGGCGCCGACGCCGCGATGATCATGAGGGTGACGGATGGCACGCCGAGTCGGCGGTGGCTGAGCCCACCGGTCGCCGTCGGCGACGTCGTCGTCGTTGCGGAGGTCATGGCTGGGATCCCTTGGTCGACGGAGGGCGAGCCACGGCGGCATCGCCCGGTTCCGGCCCATGGTTCCGTGCGCCGCCCCGCCGGGCTTGTCGCAGAGCGTACGCCGATTGACCCCGGCCGCAGACTCCCACTGTCGAATTTGCCTCAACACGCGTAGAGTTTCCTCTCGACCCGGACATCGACGTCCCGCCCAGAGATGAGGTGCATCCCGTGCCCCACGGATCCTCCCCCTCCCCCGCGCTCGCCCACGACGCGCCGGCCGTCGACACGACGACGCTGCCGCTCGACTTCACCGAGTTCAGCGCGCTCGCCTCACGCTCCTTCGTGCCGCTGCGCGTGCGATCGGACGATCCGGACGCCTTCCGCGGCGACATCCGCGCGTCGGTCGGCGACGACATCCACCTCTCCGTCGTCACGGCCTCGGGGCACGAGATCCACCGCACCCCTGAGCTCGTCGCACGGTCCGAGCATCGCTCGTTCAAGCTCGGCCTCCAGCTCTCCGGTACGGGCCTGCTCGTCCAGGGCTCCCGCGAGGCCGTGCTCCGGCCCGGCGACCTCACGATCTACGACACCGATTCCCCGTACACCCTCGTGTTCGAGGAGGCGTTCAGCACGCTCGTGCTCATGGTGCCGCACCGGATGCTCGAACTCCCCACCGACGCCGTGCAGGGCATGACCGCCGCACGTATCCCGGGCGAGAACGGGCTCGGCCGCACCGTCGCGCGCTTCCTCGCCGGACTCGCCGACGACCTCGACCAACTCGACGGCCCCATCGGCGGCCGGCTCGCCCGCAACGCGGTCGACCTCGTGACGACGCTCTACGCGCGCGAGCTGGATGTCGCGCGCGACGCCGACCGGCCCCACCTGGCGATGCTCCGCGGCATCCAGGCCTGGCTCGAGGACCGGCTGGGCGACCCGGACCTAACGCCGGCGAAGATCGCCGCGGCGCACTTCATCTCGACGCGCCACCTGCACGCGATCTTCCACGAGGAGGGGCTCACGGTCTCCAGCTGGATCCGCTCGCGGCGGCTCGACCGGTGCCGTCGCGAGCTCCGGGACCCGCTGGCGGCGCACCGCCCGGTCGGCCAGGTCGCCGGCCGATGGGGCTTCTCGGATGCCGCGCACTTCAGCCGCGCCTTCCGCGCCGAGTTCGGCGAGCCGCCGACCGCCGTCCGCGCGCGCGCGACGGCCGCGTGATCCGGAGCGCCGGTCAGACGAGGAAGTCGATCGCCGCGTCCTTGAACGTGCGGGACGTCAGCGTCGACACGTGGTCGCGACCGCGGATCGTGACGAGGTCGCTGCCCCAGTCGAGCGCGAGCTGCTGGACGCCCACGGGAACCGGGTCCTCCTCGCCCGCGACGAACAGCACCGGGATGCCGCCGGGGATCGCGAGCGGGGCGCCGGAGACGCCCTCGATGCACGCGAGGAGCGCCTCGCGGTCGGCGCCGGCGCGGATCGCCGGGGCGAGGACCTGGGCGATCACGGGGTTGCGCGGTGGCGTGCCGTCGACGAGGTACCCGCGCGCATCCTCGACGTCCCACGTCGCGAAGAGCTCCGTCGGCCCCGCACCGCCCACCACGACGCGGCGCACCCGATCGGGCGCGAGCTCGCACAGGGCGGAGATGACCCGGTTGCCCATCGAATAGCCGATGGCGTCGCAGCGCGCCGCACCGGCCGAGTCGAGCACCGCGAGGAGGTCTCCGCCGAGACGATCCGGTGCATAGGCGTCGGCGTCGGCCGGTTTGTCGCTCGCACCGTGTCCGCGGAGGTCGGTCGTGATCACGCGGCGCCCGGACTCCACGAGCGAGCGCACCCATCCCGTGCCGTCCCACGTGACGGTCGAGTCCGACGCGAAGCCGTGCACCAGCAGCACGGGCGGGCGGCCCGATTCGGCATCGTCGCCGTGCACGCGGTAGGCGATCAGGACGCCGTCGGGGGCCTCGGCGTGCAGGACCGGCGCCGAGGACGTCGGCCCGATCACGCGTCGCCCGCCTCATCGTCGGCAGGCGCGTCGGCGGTCTCCGCCGCTTCGGACTCATCCGCCTCGACGACCTCGCCGGGCGGCAGCTCCGACGAGTCGACGATCGCGGCACCCGCGTGACCGAGTTCGGCGATCGCCGCGGCGGACGACTCCGGCGCGACGCCCGCGACCAGGTCGCGGAGCACGCGCACGTGCCGCCCGTGCTCGATCGCATCGAGCGCGCTCGCGCGCACGCAGTAGTCGGTCGCGAGGCCCGCGACGTCGATGTCGGTGATGCCGTGCCGCTCGAGCACCTCGGTGATCGTCGCGCCCGAGTCATCCGTGCCCTCGAAGATCGAGTACGCCGGCACCCCCTGGCCCTTGCGGATGTGCACGTCGACGCCGCTCGTGTCGAGCGCGGGGTGGTACTCGGCGCCCGGCGTGCCGGCCATGCAGTGCTTCGGCCACGTCGTCACGAAGTCGGGCGCGGCATCCGTCGCGAAGTGCCCGCCGTTGTCGTCGTCGGCGTTGTGCCAGTCGCGGGAGGCCACGACGAGGTCGTAGCGCTCGCCGTGCTCGGCGAGGTACGCGGTGATGCCCGCCGCGACGGCCGCACCGCCGTCGACGCCGAGCGCGCCGCCCTCGGTGAAGTCGTTCTGCACGTCGATGATGAACAGGGCACGACTCATGATCGGCTCCTTCGCTCCTCGGGTCTCGGGCGGGGGTTCCTCCGGCCGCCGCTTCCATTCTGTCGCGATTCACGGATGCCGCGGCAGGCCCTCGGTCACTCGTTCGAGAGTTCGTCGCCGCAGCGGTAGAGACCAGTCGTGAGCGTGTCGATCGCCACCTTCGCGTCGGCCGTGATCTGCGAGACGTCGCCGAGCGCATAGATCGCGAAGGTCAGGGTCGTGCCGTCCTGAGCGTGGACGATGCCCCCGAGCGTGTAGCCCGTGTCGATCCAGCCCGTCTTCGCGAACACCGCGCCGTGCGCGACGGCGTTGCCACCCGCGAAGCGGTCGGCATACGACAGCGAGCCTCGCTGGCCGGCGATGGGGAGGCCGTCGCGGATCACGCCGAGGTTCCCTTCTCGCGCCTCGACCTTCGCGAACAGGCGCGTGAGGTAGGCGGGCGGCACGGCGTTGTCGGGCGAGAGTCCCGACCCGTCGATCACGCGGATGCCGCCGCGGGCGATGCCGTACGTCTCGAGCGCCTGTCGCACCGCGGGGTCGATGGCCGCGAACGTGTTCCCCGTCCCCACCGCGACCGCCACCTGCCGGGCGAGCATCTCCGCGACCGTGTTGTCGGAGACGACGAGCGACTTGTCGATGAGCTGCGCGACCGTGGGCGACCACACGCGGCCGAGTTCGGTCGCCCCGTCGGGCGCGGTGCCGCGTTCGATGACCGAGACGCCGCCGAGGACCGAGGCGAACGCGTCACCCGCCCGGCCGACCGCGTCGGCACCGCGCCGGGAGGTGTTCGCGTACGGGTCGTCGCGGTCGCCGTCGACCATGAGCGCCGTGATCTCGGGCATGTAGCCGAGCTCGCGCTCGGTCGGCGCCCAGCTCGCGTGCCAGGTCTCACCTCCGAAGTACGAGGAGTCGAGGATGAGCTTGGTGAGCGGCGGGTTCGACGGGTCCGCGTCCCACGCGGCGCGCACCTGACGGGCGAGGTCGTCGAGGTGCGCGGCGCCGGGGTAGACGGTCTCGTTCCCCGTCGCGGTCCTGGAGAGCGTCACGTCGCCACCCCCGACGAGCACCACGGAGCCCGGCTCGCTCCCCTTCACGACCGTCGTCGGGAACCGGTCGTCGGGTGAGAACACGGCGAGCGCGGCGGCTGCCGTCACGACCTTCATGACGCTCGCCGTCCGCGAGGCCGTGAGGCCGCCGCGATCGAAGAGCACCTCGCCGGTCTCGGCGTTCATGACCTGCGCCTGCAGGTTCGCCAGGCGCGGGTCGGCGGCGAGGCCGGCGACCGAACAGGTGCGCACGCGCGCGACCGGTTCCGGGGTCGGGCTCGGCGTCGGGGTCGCGGTGGGCGTCGGCGTGGGCGTCGCGGTG
>NZ_SDPL01000198.1 GCF_004135055.1 Agromyces binzhouensis
CAGCGAAGTCCGGCGGGCGCAGCGGGCAGCGGTCCGGCGCCCCGCGCGGCGCGTCGGGCGCGGCACGCCGGTCGAAGTCGGGCGACGAGTCGGAGATCGTCACCGGGCGCAACGCCGTCGTCGAGGCCCTCCGCACCCGGATCCCGGCCACGACGCTCTACGTCGCCGCCCGGATCGAGATGGACGACCGCGTCAAGGAGGCCCTGAAGGTCGCCACCAACCGCGGCATCGCCATCCTCGAGGTCATGCGTCCCGAGCTCGATCGACTCGCCGGTGAAGGCGGGGTGCACCAGGGGATCGCGCTCAAGGTCCCGCCGTACGAGTACGCGCACCCGGTCGACCTGCTCGACGAGGTCGTCGACTCCGGCGAGACGCCCCTGTTCGTCGCGCTCGACGGCGTCACGGATCCGCGCAACCTCGGCGCGATCATCCGCTCGACCGCCGCCTTCGGCGGCCACGGCGTCATCGTGCCGCAGCGCCGGTCCGTCGGCGTGACCGCGTCCGCGTGGAAGACGTCGGCGGGCGCCGCCGCACGCGTGCCCGTCGCGATGGCCTCGAACCTCACGCAGACGCTGAAGGCGCTGAAGGAGCGCGGCGTCTTCGTGCTCGGTCTCGACGGCGGCGGCGACGTGTCGCTCCCCGGCCTCGACTTCGCGGACCGGCCGATCGTGATCGTCGTCGGCTCTGAGGGCAAGGGCCTCTCGCGCCTGGTCACGGAGACCTGCGACGCAGTGGTGTCGATCCCCATCTCGGCGTCGACCGAGTCGTTGAACGCCGGTATCGCGGCATCCGTCACGCTCTACGAGATCTCGAAGCTGCGCGCCGAGTCCCTGGAGTAGCCCGAGCCGTCCGACGTCGGAGTCGCCTGGCGGGGACCGCCCGGCGGCTCACACCTTGAGGCGCCAGTCGCCCTCGTCGTCGGGGTCGTGCACCGCGATGGCGGCGGTGTCGGGGGCGACCGCCGGGAGCTCGGCCGTGATCGCCTCCGTGGGCGGGCCGATGACGGTCGCCTCGTCTCGGCGGTGGCGCAGCACGTCGTTGATGTACGCGGTGAGCGCCTCGGCGAGGGGGATGTCGCGGCTCTCGGTCTGCGCCATGTACCACCGGTGCTCGAGCAGCTCGTGGAACACCTCGGCGGGTTCGAGCTTGCCGCGCAGCTCCTGCGGCACCGCGCGGACGACGGGCTCGAAGACGCGCATGAGCCACTCGTGCGCGACCATCTCCTCGTCCTCGTCCCGGCGGTAGGTGGCCCGGTACGAGTCGAGGTCGTTGAGCAGGCGGCGCGCCTGGTTCTCGCCGGCGTCGAGGCCCGTGAGCCGCAGGAGCCGGCGCTGGTGGTGCCCGGCGTCGACCACCTTCGGCTGGATGCGCAGCGTGGTGCCGGTCGTGTCGGTGCGGATGGCGAGCTCCTCGATGTCGAAGCCGAGGTCGTTCAGCCGGTTCACCCGTTCGTTGATGCGCCAGCGATCGGCGACGCCGAAGGACTCGCTGCCCGTGAGCTCGCTCCAGAGCTTGCGGTAGGCGTCGACGATGCCGTCCGAGATGCGCACGGGGTCGAGTTCGTCGGCGACGCGGCCGCCCGCCTCGAGGTCGAGCAGTTCGCCCGCGATGTTGACGCGCGCGATCTCGAGGTCGTTCTCGCGCTGCCCGTTGGAGAGGCCGCCCTCGTAGAGCTTGCCGGTTTCGGCGTCGACGAGGTACGCCGCGAACGCGCCGGCGTCCCTGCGGAAGAGCGTGTTGGAGAGCGAGACGTCGCCCCAGAAGAAGCCGATGATGTGCAGGCGGACCAGCAGCACGGCGAGGGCGTCGACCAGTCGTGTCGCGGTGTCGGGCCGGAGCGTCTGCGAGAACAGTGCGCGGTAGGGGAGCGAGAACCTGAGGTGGCGCGTGACGAGCACGGGCCTGAGGGCCTCGCCGTCGGTATCCGTGCGATTCGTGATGACGGCCACCGGCTCGACGCACGGGATCTCCATACGCTGCAGCGTCCGGAGCATCTCGTACTCGCCCTTGGCCATCTCGGCCGTCGTCTCCTTGATGGCCACGACGTGTCCGCTGAGGTGGGCGAAGCGGACGAGGTGCCGGGAGATGCCCTTGGGAAGCGCGGCGATGTGCTCGCTGGGCCAGGCCTCGAGTGGAAGGTCCCACGGAAGGTCGAGCAGTGCGGGATCGGTCATCGCCGACGTGATCGAGAGTGTGCCGCTCATCAGGGACAGCGTACCGGGGAACGACGAAGCCGGCCGGGCCGAGGGCCCGACCGGCTGTCGTGACGACCGGAGTCGGTCAGCTGGCGACCGCCTCCTTGAGCAGGCGCTCGCCCGACTCGGCGTCGAAGACGTGCACGTGCTTCGGGGTCGGGAGCAGGTAGACCGTGTCGCCCGCGAACGGGTGGCTGCGGCCGTCGACGCGCGCGACGATGTCGGTGCGCTTGCCCTCGATCTCGGAGTGGCCGTAGAGGTAGCCGTCGGCGCCGAGCTCCTCGACGAGGTCGACCTTCACCTCGAGGCCCTCGCCGGGCGTGTTCGAGACCTGGATGTCCTCGGGGCGGACGCCCACGGTCACGATGTTGCTCGAGGCGGTCGCGAGCGCTTCGCGCTGCACGTCCACCGTGGCGGTGCCGAACTTGATGCCGCCCTCGACCAGCTCCGCGTGGAACAGGTTCATCGCGGGCGATCCGATGAAGCCGGCGACGAACACGTTGCTCGGCCGCTCGTACAGCTCGCGCGGGGTGCCGACCTGCTGGAGGACGCCGTCCTTGAGGACCGCGATGCGGTCGCCCATGGTGAGCGCCTCCGTCTGGTCGTGCGTGACGTACACGGTGGTGACGCCGAGGCGGCGCTGCAGCGAGGCGATCTGGGTGCGGGTCTGGACGCGGAGCTTGGCGTCGAGGTTCGACAGCGGCTCGTCCATGAGGAACACCTGGGGCTGGCGCACGATCGCGCGGCCCATGGCGACGCGCTGGCGCTGACCGCCGGAGAGCGCCTTGGGCTTGCGGTTGAGGTACGGCTCGAGGTCGAGCAGCTTGGCCGCCTCGAGGACCCGTGCGGCGCGCTCCTCCTTGCCGACGCCCGCGATCTTGAGCGCGAAGCCCATGTTCTCGGCGACGGTCATGTGCGGGTACAGCGCGTAGTTCTGGAAGACCATCGCGATGTCGCGGTCCTTCGGCGGCACGTCGGTGACGTTGCGGTCGCCGATGAAGATGTTGCCCTCGTTGACCTCTTCCAGGCCCGCGAGCATGCGGAGCGAGGTGGACTTGCCGCAGCCCGAGGGGCCGACGAGGACGAGAAACTCGCCGTCTTCGATCTCGAGGTCGAGCGCATCGACGGCGGGACGGGTGCCACCCGGGTAGAGGCGGGTGGCCTTGTCGAACGTGACTGACGCCATGGTTCTGTTCTCCTTCACCGGCAGGTACGTGCCGGACGATCCGTAGTGAATGGAAACGCCGACTTCGATGTCGACGCCCCCTCAGTATGCCATGGGTTCGCTGGACGTCCCGTCCCGTGACGTCCGCACCGTCCCCGGGGAACGCCGGGCCGGCTGCCGCGTCCAGCCCGCTTCCGGGCGCCGTTTGGACGATTCCCAGTGATCGCTCCTACACTCTTCGGTGCGTGCGCCTTCATGCGCGCGCGCCCCCACAGCGACCCGGAGTTGACCCACGATGAGCACTGGCGGATCAGAGCCACGCCCCACCCGAAACCAGCGTCGCGAGGCGGCCCGCGAGAAGGCCCGCGTCCTTCGGGAGGAGCAGCGCAAGCGCGACCGCCGGAACAAGTTCCTCATCCAGGGCGGCGTCGTGCTGGCGATCGTCGCGGTCGCGGCGCTGATCGGCGGCCTGATCTTCAACAGCATCCGGCCCGAGGGCCCCGGCCCGCAGAACATGGCGAGCGACGGCATCCTCCTCGTCGGCGGCGAGGCGGGCATCGAGGCCGTCGATACGCCCGCGATCCCCGCGGGCGGCCAGCCCACCCCGACGGTGCCCGACGAGAGCGGCACGGTCGCCAACATCGTGGTCTACCTCGACTACCTGTGCCCGTTCTGCGGCCAGTTCGAGACGACCAACTCCGACACGATGCGCACCATGATCGAGCAGGGTGCGGCGACCCTCGAGATCCACCCGATCGCGATCCTGACGAACAAGTCCGCCGGCACGCAGTACTCGCTCCGGGCTGCGAACGCCGCAGCGTGCGTGGCCGAGGAGTCGCCCGAGGCGTTCTTCGACTTCAATGCGCTCATGTTCGAGAACCAGCCCGAGGAGCTGACCGCGGGGCTCACGAACGACGAGATCAAGGACATCGCCGCTGAGGCCGGTGCCGCCTCGTCGGTCGACTCGTGCATCGACGACACCCGGTTCAAGAGCTGGGTGCAGGATGCCACGGAGCGGGCGCTCACCGAGCCGATCCCGAACTCCGAGCTCGCATCGGTGACGGGAACGCCCACCGTGCTCGTCAACGGCAAGCAGTACGTCGGCTCGCTCGAGGACCCGGCCGAGTTCCAGGCGTTCGTGCTCCAGGCCGCCGGCGAGAGCTACTCGGAGTCGGAGGCGACGCCCACGCCGACGCCGACGCCCGAGGCGGGCTGAGCCGACCGCGCACGACTCCGAGGGTCCGGCCGCCGGCCGGGCCCTCGCAGTGCGTGCCGGACCCGGGCATCGGTAGGATGTCAGGGTCCCTGCCGGCTTGGCGCAATTGGTAGCGCACCGCTCTTGTAAAGCGGTGGTTACGGGTTCGAGTCCCGTAGCCGGCTCGATGTCGAGATCCTCCGGCGGCCCGGCTCCGAGGCCGGCCGCGCCCCCTCCCGCCGCGCCTGCCGGCTCGGACCGCGCCCACCATCACGCGCACGCCGAGTCCTCCCGGGTGCCGATGTGGGCGGCCATCGCGCTCACGATCGTGTCCGGCGGGCTCGTCGCGCTGCAGTCGCGCGTCAACGGCGAGCTCGCGCGCGAGCTCGACGACTTCTCGGTCGCCGCGGCGATCTCGTTCGGCTCGGGCCTGGTGATCCTCGTGCTGCTCGCGGCCGCATGGCCCGAGGGGCGACGGGGCCTGGTGCGCCTGCGGGGCGCGCTGCAGGCGGGCCGCCTCGCGTGGTGGATGCTCCTGGGCGGCACCGCGGGAGCATGGTTCGTGGCGACCCAGGGGCTCGCGGTGGGCGTCCTCGGCGTGGCGCTGTTCACCGTGGCCATCGTCGCGGGCCAGACCCTCGGCGGCGTCGTCTTCGACGCGATCGGGCTGGGACCTGGCGGTCGCCGGCCGCTCAGCCCGACCCGCATCGCGGGGGCCGCGCTGGCGCTCGTCGCCATCGGCTGGGCGGTGTCCGCCCAGGTCGCCGGGGACGTGCCGCTCTGGCTCATGCTGCTGCCGTTCTCGGCCGGGATCGGGGCGTCCTGGCAGCAGGCGATGAACGGCCGCGTCCGCACCGCATCCACGAGCGCGCTCGCGGCCACGTTCATGAACTTCCTGGTGGGCACCGCGGTGCTCGTCGTCGTGATGCTCGCGCACGCGGCATCCGTCGGCTGGCCGACCGCGTTCCCGACCGCGCCGTGGCTCTACGCGGGCGGCGCCGTCGGTTGCGTGTTCATCGCGGCGCAGGCCGTGCTGGTTCGGCGGGTGGGCGTGCTCGTGCTCGCGCTCGGCCTCGTGGCCGGCCAGCTCGCTGCCGCGCTCG
>NZ_SDPL01000199.1 GCF_004135055.1 Agromyces binzhouensis
CGCGGCCCCGCGCGCGGCGGACCCCCGCGTTCGGGTGCCACCGCACCGACACGCCCGCGCGTCGCCGCGCGCCCGGGTGCACCGCCTGACTACTCTCGGCCGAGAGACACGGTCGCGGGGGGCGACGAGAAACGGAGCGAACGCGATGACCGGACCCGAACCCGCACGCACCCCGGAGGTCGGCGCCGCGCCCACCGGCGACGACGACGCATACCGGAGCGAGGCCGTCGACGACCTCGTCGCGCGCATCGTCGCCGAGGAGGTCGCGGAGCTCCGGCGCGGCTTCGCCTCGGGCGCCGAGTACGCCCTGACCCGTGGCGGATCGGCGCGCGAGCAGATGCTGCACCGCCTCGAGTGCGCCTCGATCGAGTCGCACCTGGATCGACCGTCGAGGTGGACCGAACCGCACCGGAGGCGACTCGCCTCGGACCCTGACTACCGCCTCCCGCTGCCGGACCTGATCACGCGGCAGGCCGCACGCGACCTCCCCGGAGTGCGCTCGTGCAGGGTGTGCTGGCCGAACCCGACGGGCGGCGAGCCCCGACCGCTCCGTCGGCTCTCGGCCAGGAGCCTCGGACCGCAGCACGTCGGCCACGTCCTCGCCAGGCCGGACGGCGAGCCGATCGGGACGATCGTCCGCTGGGGCGCCCGCACCGGCGCCGACCTGTTCGGGATCGAGCACGACGAGATCGAGATCGTGACGTCGACGGGCGTCGAGACGGTCGGGCCCGACGACCACGTCACGATCTGGGACCTGCCGACCGACGAGCAGGCGATCCGCCGGAAGGCGCAGCTCGTCCAGCGCTTCGCGGGCGACGACCGCGCGGCGGGCTGAGGCCGGCTGCGGGTCGGAGTCGGCGGCCGGCCGGCGTCACCCGTCGAGCCAGGGCTCGCGCCATCCGCCCCGCCCTTCGACGAGTGCGTCGGCGGCCGACGGCCCCCACGTACCCGGCTCGTACGGATGCACCTCGGGCGGCGCATCGAGCAGGGGCTGGATGACGCGCCACTCGGCGTCGATCGTCCCCTGGCTGGCGAACCGCATCCCGCCACCGGCGAGCGCCGCCTCGAACAGCACCTCGTACGGGGTCGGCGCCTCGCCGGGCGCCGCGGCGAACCCGACGTCGAGCTCCGCGAGCTCGGGGTCGGCGGCATCCACCCGCTGCGCCACGAGCGCGACGCGGACGCCGAAGGTCGGACCGAGCCGCACGACGAGCTCGTTCGACGGCGGGTGGTCGCCGCGCAACCCGAACCCCAGCGACGGCGCCTCGCGGAAGACGATGCGCACCTCGGCCTCGGTGACGTGCAGCCGCTTCCCGGTGCGGATGAAGAACGGCACGCCCGCCCATCGCGGGTTGTCGATCCGGAGCTCGAGCGCGGCGAACGTCTCGGTCGTCGAGTCGGCGGCGACGCCGTCGACGTCGCGGTAGCCGTCGTACTGCCCGCGGACGTACCGGGCCGGGTCCGCCGGCACGATCTCGCGCAGCAGCTCGGTCCGCCGTCGACCGATCGACGAGCGGTCGCCCGGGTCGGGCGCCTCCATCGCGACGGCGACGACGACCTGCAGCAGGTGGTTCACGACGACGTCGCGGAGCGCGCCGACGGGATCGTAGGAGTGCCCGCGATCGTCGACGCCGAACGCCTCGGTCATCGAGATCTGCACGTGGTCGACGTGGTCGCGGTTCCACGCGGGGGCGAGCATCGTGTTCGCGAAGCGCAGGAACGGGATCTCCTCGAGCCCGACCTTGCCGAGGTAGTGGTCGACGCGCAGCAGCTGCGACTCGCCGACGACGGAGTGCAGCTCGTCGGCGAGCGCCTTCGCGGACGCGAGGTCGTGCCCGAACGGCTTCTCGATCACGAATCGCGCGTTCGTCGCGAGTCCCGCGCCCGCGACGCCCTTCACGACGGTCGCGAACAGGTTCGGCGGCACCTCGAGGTAGAAGAGCGGATGCTCCGCCCCGCCCATCGCCTCCCCCACGCCCTCGTACGTCTCGGGCCTGCCGAAGTCGCCGTGCGCGTACGACATGCGATCCATCAGCCGGCCGAGGACGGCGTCGTCGACCTCGCCCTCCGTCGCCGCGATGCTCTCGCGCGCGCGCTCGGCGAGCTGGTCCTTGGTCCAGTCCTCGTACGCGACCCCGACGATCGGGCAGTCGAGGAGACCCCGCCGCTCGAGCCGGTACAGCGATCGGAAGGTCATCACGCGCGCGAGGTCGCCGGTGATGCCGAAGATCACCAGGACGTCGCGGCGCGCGGTCGTGTCATCCGTTGCCCCCATGGGCGGCAGTCTGGCCGAGATGCGGCGACGCCGACAAGGGCCGGATGCCCCGGCGCCGCGATGCCCCTGCCGGGCCGGCGCCTCACCGCCGCCTAGACTGAACGGGCACTCGCGGGAGTGGTGAAATCGGCAGACACGCAGGATTTAGGTTCCTGTGCCTTCGGGCGTGTGGGTTCAAGTCCCACCTTCCGCACTCGACTCGACCTCGACTTCCCAGCAATCACGCGCGCGTCGGGGCCTCGCTCATGCCCCCGAGGTGGCGCGTGCCCACACTTTGCCCACACCAGCACGCGCAGCGCCGTCGTCCAGACGGGTCGCGACGCCGTACAGATCGTTGTCGAACAGGCCGTACAGATCGTTGTCGAACAGGTCGGCGTAGGCGTCCAGCGTCGTTGCCGCGGAGGCGTGTCCGAGCATGCACTGCACCGCCTTGATGTGCGCCCCCGACGCCACCGCGAGCGAGGCCGCGCGGGCCGGTCGAGCGCGACGCGAGCGGCTGGTCACAGCCGGAGGCGGACTCGGGCGAGGGAACGCGCACCTAGGCTTACACCTCGCCCCCAGCCGAAGCGACAAGATCGCCGATCACGGCAACGAACAACCCGATCATGGTCACTGAGAGGCCTGCCGTCTGCACACCGACTCCTGAGAGGGCGAGTTGGCGGTCACCCTCGTCCGAATGCCGTTTCAACGCCTCTTCGGTCTCGGTGATCCGCACGTGAAGGCGCGACGCCTCGTTGTCCAACCGATCGGCCTGCGACTGAACGAGATCGTAGCGGCGTTCGAGGATCGAGATTCGCTCGGCGGTCGCGAGCCCAGCGTTGTCTGCAAGCACAGCCCGCTTCACCCCCATATCGCCACGGACGTTGAACGCGCCTTCCGCTGTTCCGCTTGCCGGCACTGTCCTGGGTTTCCGGAACCTCTGCCACAAGGCAGACCAAGCGCGCGCCAGCCGTCTAGCCAACGAAAGGAGCACTCGCCTGACCCCTGCGATGAACTTGGCGAAAGCTCCGGGCGGTGCACCGTACGCGGTCCGGGTGCGCTGCACTCCTGTGAGCGCGATCACAAGACCAAGTACTTGGAGTCCGACACCGATGACGCGAAGCACGAGCCCGAACGTCTCCACCCTGCGATCCTGCCCGACTGCAGACCCCAAGAGCGGTTGGAGTAGTCGCGTGTTGGCAGGCGAGGCGTAGCGTTGATCTCGTCAATCCCGAGGCAACCTAGTTCGCCTCCAATATTGCGACGGATCGGAAACGATCAGTACCCCCGGCATCCTCTGGTCGGGGCCCACTCGCGAGTAGGTGTCAGTGGTGGGCTGCCGTAACGTCACGATCGTGGATGCTGGAACGTTGTGGAGCGTCGTCATCGGGTTCGTCGTGGCATTCGCCTTCTATCGCCTCCGCTTGCGGGTTGGACGTCGTGAGCGTCGGCAGGACTTCGCCGGGCGACTGCAGATCGCTGCCAGCCGAGTGCTGTTGGAGTGCGATCCGATCGCCTACCGATGCACGCACGCCGACCTCGCCGGCGAGATCGCGTGCGACTGCGGCGCGTGACCAAACATCTGCCCACACTCAACGGGCACTGAACAGCATCGAACGCGATCGAACTGAACCGAGGAGTAGACGCCTGATCAGGCGATCGTGTCAACTCCCTCGTGATCGACTGAGGGTCGAGGAGATTTCAAGTCCCACCTTCCGCACTCGGCTTGATTCGGTCTCGACCGGCGTCACACGAGCGCCCGCCGGCGGACGCGTCGGGGTGGACGTCCAGGCTCCGTACGATGTCCCCATGCCGCACGTGCGCGAACCACCCGCCGTCTCCCCCGGCACCTACGAGCACGTCAAGGGCGGCCGCTACGAGGTCCTCACGCTCGCCCGGCACAGCGAGACCGAGGAGTGGGTCGTCGTCTACCGACAGCTGTACGGCGATCGGGGCGTCTGGGTGCGGCCGGCCGACATGTTCGCCGAGCAGGTCGAGGTCGACGGGGCGCTCGTCCCCCGCTTCCGCCGCGTCGACGAGCGGTGAACGGATGCCTCGGCCCGGCCGCCGACGTGCGCGTCGTGCTCACGGCGGATTCGGGGGCTGCCCCGATCGCCGCGAGGCATCCGCTCGCTAGACTGCTCGAACACCCCAGCCGACCGGGACCGGCCGCGGCCGCGTCCGACGACAGGAGCACCACGCCGTGATCCACACCGCGCTCATCCCGTGGCTCGACCCGGAGACGATCATCCAGGGCGCAGGGCCGTGGGCACTGCTCGTGGTCTGCTTCATCGTCTTCGCCGAGACCGGCCTGCTCGTCGGGTTCCTGCTGCCGGGCGACACGCTGCTCGTCATCTCGGGCCTGCTCTCGAACTCCGAGCTCGTGCCGCCGGCCGGCGTGTTCGGCGTCACGGTCTGGATCGTGGCGCTGCTCATCGGCGTCTCGGCGTTCGTCGGCGGCGAGGTCGGCTACGAGATCGGCCATCGCGGCGGCCCCAGGGTGTTCGAACGCAAGGAGAGCGGGCTCTTCAGCGTCAAGAACGTGGAGCGCACGAACGCGTTCTTCGAGCGCTTCGGCGGGCTGACGATCATCCTCGCCCGCTTCGTGCCAATCGTGCGCACCTTCGCGCCGGTCGCCGCCGGCGTCGGCCACATGAACCGCGGGCGCTACACGCTCTACAACTTCATCGGCGCGGTGCTCTGGGGCTTCGGGCTGACGATGTTCGGCTACGCCGTCAGCTTCATCCCCCCGATCGCCTTCCTCGTGCGCGAGTACATCGACCTGATCCTGCTCGTCGCCGTCGGCGGCACCGCGCTCGTCACCGCGTGGCACTACTTCAGCGAGCGCCGCAAGGCGAAGAAGGCAGAGGCCGCCGGCGAGGACGTGGTGACCGACGAGGAGGAGGCCGAGGAGCTCGTGCTCGACCCCGACGTGTTCGACCGCCCGCCGCACCTCGACGGCGACCACCCGCACCACGGCGACGCGCACGGCGAGGATCGCCCGCCGCACGACTGATCAGCCGGCGAACCACCCCGTCGCGCCCACGGTCTCGCCCATGCGCGGCACGTACTGGTCGAAGTAGACGCGCGAGATGAGCTCGCGGCGGCTGCGCACGCCCGCCTTGTCGAACACCGACTTCAGGTGGTCCTGCACGGTGTAGGCCGACACGTGCAGCGTCGAGGCGATCTCCTTCGTCTCGACGCCCTGGAGCACGAGCCGGGTGACGTCGCGTTCGCGCGGCGTGAGCCCGAATGCGGCGACGACGAGTGAGACGATCTCGGGCGGCCGCGCCTCCTCGATGGTCACGACGACGTCGCCCGTCGCGCCGGCGGCGCCGCGCAGCGGCGAGGCGTGCAGCAGCAGCCACACGCCCGACCCGGTCCGGACCCGGGCGCGT
>NZ_SDPL01000002.1 GCF_004135055.1 Agromyces binzhouensis
CGGCGAGCCCCACGGGCAGCCGCGTCGCCACGGCGACGACCCCGCCCCGGTCGAACGCGATCGCGTGCCGCGCCGCCTCGCCCGCGACCTCGAGGGGTCGGTACCGCGTGAACCACTCGGGATGCTCCCGACGGGTGCGGAGCGCCCGCGAGGTCACGAGGAGCTTCGCGGCGCCCGTGGCATCCGTCGCCGGGAGCTCGCCGCGCAGCACGGCGTCGTCGAGGTCGGCGAGCATCCGCCGTCGCAGTGCCAGGTCGACGGGCCGCCGGTTGTCGGGATCGACGAGGCTCGTCTCCCAGAGCTCGCTGCCCTGGTACACGTCGGGGACGCCGGGCATCGTGAGCTGCAGGAGCTTCGCCGAGAGCGAGTTCGACCAGCCGGCGGGTGCGAGCCACGCGACGAAGGCGTCGAGCCGTCCGCGGACGGCGGGGTCGTCGTAGGCCCGGTCGATCACCGCGTGCATGCGGGCCTCGAACGCGGCGTCGGGCGCCGTCCAGGTCGTCGACACGGATGCCTCGCGCGCGGCCTTGTCGGCGTAGGCGTGCACCCGTTCGCGCTCGATCGGCCAGGCCCCGACGACCGCCTGCCAGAGGAGCGCGTCGAACGGGCCGTCACCGGTCGACCCGGCGGTCGCCCGGAGCCCGTCGAGCTCGATCGACCACCGCTCGGGGATCTCGGCGAGCGCATCGATGCGCGCCCGGACGTCCTCCCCGCGCTTGGTGTCGTGGGTCGAGAGGGTGGTCATCGAGTGCGGCCAGGCGGCGTGCCGGCGCACCTGCCGGTCGTGGAACCGGTCGACGGAGATCGCGAACTCCGACGGGTCGCCGCCGACCTCGGTGAGCGAGCCGAGACGGGTGTACCGGTAGAACGCCGTGTCCTCGACGCCCTTGGCCATGACCATGCCGCTCGTCTGCTGGAAGCGCACCGCGACCGGGTCGCCGGCGTCGCCGAGCACCGGCAGCAGGGCGTCGATCGTCGCCGCCAGGTCGGGCCGATGCTCGCGCGCGAGGCGGGCGGCCGCCTCGAGGTGATCGGCGCCGGCCGGCAGGTACGACCGGTACACGGGGAAGCAGGCGAGCAGTTCGGCGAGCGCGTCGGCCGCGCCCGCGGGACGTGGTTCGCGGAGCATCCGCTCGAGCCGGAGCACCTCGCTGCGCAGGATCCCGTCGGCGATTCCGCGCTTCGTGCCGTGGATGAGTTCGTGCCAGTCCGTCGGGCCGGGGATGCCGGTCTCGGCCCGCAGCCGGGCGTCGAGCGCGTCGAGCGGGGCCTCCCCGGCGGGATCGACGAGGACGCGGTCGACGTCGGCGAGCGCGTCGTACCCCGTCGTGCCGTCCGTGCGCCAGTGCGACGGCAGCGGCTCGTCGCCCTCGAGGATCTTCTCCACGAGGACATAGGCGCCGTCGGTCGCCCCCGCGAGTCGCCGCAGGTAGGCGCCGGGCTGCGCGAGGCCGTCGGGGTGGTCGACGCGGAGCCCGTCGACGAGGCCCTCGCGGATCCAGCCGACGATGGCCTCGTGCGTCGCGTCGAAGACACCGGGCAGCTCGACGCGGACGCCGGCGAGCTCGTTGACCGCGAAGAATCGGCGGTAGTTCAACTCGGCGTCGGCGCGCTGCCAGTGCACGAGCTCGTAGTGCTGTCGCTCGTGCACCGCGAGCACGTCGTGCGCGTCCGATTCGGCGCCGTCGTCGTCGCCGGCCGAACCGGGCGCGAGCGGGAACCGATGCTCGAAGTACCGCAGCTCGCCGTGCTCGACGCGCAGGTCGCCGGCGGCCGCCGCCTCCTCGAGCGGGCCGCCGAGGACCGGCAGGCGCACCTTGCCGCCGGTGACCTCCCAATCGACGTCGAACGCGTCGGCGTGCGGGGAGTCGGGGCCGAGCTGCAGCAGGCTCCACCACCAGGCGTTCTGCGCGGCGTCCGCCACGCCGACGTGGTTGGGCACGATGTCGACCAGGACGCCGAGGCCGGCGCCGTGCGCGGCATCCGCCACCGCCACGAGGCCAGCCTCGCCGCCGCGCGCCGGGTCGACCCGATCGTGCGCGACGACGTCGTAGCCGTGGTCGGAGCCGCCTCTCGACGGCAGGATCGGCGAGAGGTACAGCCAGTCGACGCCGAGCGCGTCGAGGTAGTCGACGGCGGATGCGGCGTCGTGCAGGTCGAACGACGGGCGGATCTGGAGCCGGTACGTCGACCGCGGTGCCCGAGCCTCCGGCCCGCGCTCCGTCCGCCACCCGGCATCCGTCACTTCCCCGCCTCCGCCTTCGGTGCGGACACCCCGTCCCTCGAGGCCCCGACCATCGCCGAGAGCGACGCGGCGACGGAGTGGTCGACCTCGTCCGGCGACGGGTCGTGCTGGCGGAGGACCACGAGCGAGCGCTGCTCGAGCGGGATCGTCTCACCCGGCTGGATCGGCGCGCTGTCGGCCCGGCTGCCGGCGGTGTCGATGAGCACCTCCCACTCGGGCGAGAACTCGTGCTTGGGGATCGTGAACTCGACCGTGTCGTCATGCGCGTTGAACAGGATGGTGAAGTGCCGGTCGACGATCCGCTCGCCGCGCCGGTCGCGCTCGCGGATGCCCTCGCCGTTCAGGAACACCCCGATCGCCTTGCCGAAGCCGGCATCCCAGTCCTCCGGGGCCATCACGGTGCCGTCCGGCCGGAGCCAGACGATGTCGGGCACCGGGCCGCCCTCCGGCTGCCGCACCGGCCGCCCGTCGAAGAACCGGCTGCGCCGGAACGTCGGGTGCTCCGCGCGGAGCTTGGCGACCGCGGCGGTGAACTCGACGAGCGGCTGGTCGGCGTGCTCCCAGTCGATCCAGCTGAGCTCGCTGTCCTGCGCGTAGACGTTGTTGTTGCCCTGCTGGGTCCGCCCGAGCTCGTCGCCGTGCGACAGCATCGGCACGCCCTGCGAGAGCAGCAGCGTCGCGATGAAGTTGCGCTGCTGGCGGGCCCGGAGGGTGAGGATCTCGGGATCGTCGGTCGGACCCTCGACGCCGAGGTTGGACGAGCGATTGTGGGATTCGCCGTCGCGGTTGTCCTCGCCGTTCGCCTCGTTGTGCTTCTCGTCGTACGACACGAGGTCGCGCAGCGTGAAGCCGTCGTGTGCGGTCACGAAGTTGATGGATGCCACCGGCCGGCGCCCCGAGTGCTCGTACAGGTCGGCCGAGCCCGTGAACCGCGACGCGAACTCGCCGAGCGTCGCCGGCTCGCCGCGCCAGAAGTCGCGGACGGTGTCGCGGTACTGGCCGTTCCACTCGGTCCACTGCGGCGGGAAGTTGCCGACCTGGTAGCCGCCGGGACCGACGTCCCAGGGCTCGGCGATGAGCTTGACCTGGGAGACGACCGGGTCCTGCTGCACGAGCTCGAAGAAGGTCGACAGCTTGTCGACCTCGTAGAACTCGCGAGCGAGCGTCGAGGCGAGGTCGAACCGGAATCCGTCGACGTGCATCTCGAGCACCCAGTAACGGAGTGAGTCCATGATCAACTGCAGCGAGTGCGGGTGGCCGACGTTGAGCGAGTTGCCGGTGCCCGTGTAGTCCATGTAGTACTGCGGGTCGTCGTCGACGAGGCGGTAGTAGGCGGCGTTGTCGATGCCCCGCATCGAGAGCGTCGGCCCCATGTGGTTGCCCTCGGCCGTGTGGTTGTAGACCACGTCGAGGATCACCTCGATGCCCGCCGTGTGGAGGGCCTTCACCATGGCCTTGAACTCCTGCACCTGCTCGCCGCGCTGGCCCGTCGAGGCGTAGGCGTTGTGCGGGGCGAAGAACGCGATGGTGTTGTAGCCCCAGTAGTTCGACAGGCCCTTCTCCTGCAGGGTCCCGTCGTTGACGAACTGGTGCACCGGCATGAGCTCGATCGCAGTCACGCCGAGCTTCACCAGGTGGTCGATGACCGCCGGATGGCCGATTCCCGCGTAGGTGCCGCGGATCTCGTCGGGCACGCCGGGCAGGGTCTGCGTGAGTCCCTTCACGTGCGCCTCGTAGATGAAGGTCGAGGCGTACGGAGTGCGCGGGTGCCGGTCGCCCGTCCAGTCGAAGAACGGGTTCGTGACCACGCCGAGCATCATGCTCTTCGCGGAGTCGGCGTCGTTGCGCTTCTCCGGCTTGCCGAACTCGTAGCCGAAGAGCGACTGGTTCCACTTCAGCTCGCCGTCGACCGCCTTCGCGTACGGGTCGAGCAGCAGCTTCTTCGGGTTGCAGCGCTGGCCGCGCTTCGGATCGTTCGGCCCGTGGACCCGGTAGCCGTAGCGCTGCCCGGGCTGCACCTGCGGCAGGTAGGCGTGCCAGATGTACGCGTCGACGTCGATGAGCTCGACGCGCTTCTCGCGCCGCCGGTTGTCGAACAGGCAGAGCTCGACCTTCTCGGCGACCTCGCTGAACAGCGCGAAGTTCGTGCCGTTCCCGTCGAACGTCGCGCCGAGCGGGTACGTGGAGCCGGGCCAACTGTGCATGCATCCCCCAACGGTGAGCCTCCGGCCATCGTAGGGTGCCGGATGTTCCGCGCCCGCATCCGATGACGCCGCCGCCTTCCCCCTTGACCTCCCGCTCGCCGCTCGGGCGGGGTCGCTCGACGGGACGCGGACGGCCGGGGCGCGACCTCGTCGCGCCCCGGCCGTCCTGCATCCCGCTCCGGCTGATCCCTACTCGGACTCGGTCTCGGAGCCGGTGTCGCAGGACGCGGACACCGCGCCCGACGCCTCCTGCACCGCGGCCTGCTGCGAGGCGAGCTCGTCAGGGTCCTGCTCGATCGTCATCGCCGACGGGTCCTCCTCGGAGGGCACCTCGGCGAGGCCGTTGGCGTACGTCGACACCTCGTTGAGCGCGGTCTGGAACCCGCCGAGCGAGTCGATCAGCTCGTCGCTGTCACCGGCCTCCTCGATGAGCGCGTCGGTCCGCTCTGAGGCCTCGCCCAGGTAGTCCTGGAGCCCCTCGAGCGAGGCCGGCGCCGCGAGGTTGTTCTGGACGCCATTCGAGATGTCGCGCACCTGCGCGGCGATCGACGAACAGCTCTCCTCACCGGTCGCGGCGGTGTCGCCGCCGCCGGACGCGCAACCCGTCAGCGCGAGCGCACCGGCGAAGACCAGTGCTGCGGGCATCGTGAAACGTCGCATTCTGCAACTCCCCCTGTTTCGTGTGGAACAGGGGGAGCATAGTCCCCCGCGGCGACATCCCTCCACCTGCCGGGGCGCGCGCCCGGTACGGCTCAGTACCCGATCAGCTCGCCGATCCGGGCCGGCACCGTGGCGTCCTGCAGGGAGGTCGTGTCCCCCAGTCGACGCCCCTCGGCGAGGTCGACGAGCAGGCGCCGCATGATCTTCCCCGACCGGGTCTTCGGCAGGTCGGGGACGAAGTGGATGTCGCGGGGCCTCGCGATCGGCCCGATCGCCGCGGCGACGTGCGCCCGGAGTGCGGACGCGCGCGCCGCGGCATCCGCACTGCCGTCGCTTCGCCCGACCACGCCGTCGCTGACGACGAACGCGGCGACCGCCTCGCCGGTGCGGGCATCGCCCACGCCCACGACGCCGGCCTCGGTAACGTCGGGGTGCCCGACGAGCGCCGACTCGATCTCGATCGTCGAGAGGCGGTGCCCGGAGACGTTGATCACGTCGTCGACCCTCCCGAGCAGCCAGATGTCGCCGTCGGCGTCGACGCGAGCGCCGTCGCCCGAGAAGAAGTACCCGCGGTCCGCGAAGCGCGCCCAGTACGAGTCGCGGTAGCGCTCGGGGTCGCCCCAGACCGTGCGCGCCATGCCCGGCCAGGTTCCGTCGATCACGAGGTAGCCGCCCTCGCCGCGAGCGACGTCCTCGCCGCGCTCGTCGACGACTCGCGTCGCGAGCCCCGGCAGGGCGCGCAGCGCCGAGCCGGGCTTGAGGTGCGAGATCCCCGGCAGGGGAGCCATGACCGCCCCGCCCGTCTCGGACTGCCACCACGTGTCGACGATCGGGGCCGTGCCGCCGCCGACCTCGCGGCGGAACCACTCCCAGGCGGCCGGGTTGATCGCCTCGCCCACCGACCCGAGCAACCGGATGCTGGATCGGTCGTGGTCCCCCGGCACGCCGCCCGGGAACCAGCCCATGAACGACCGGATCAGCGTGGGCGCCGTGTAGTACGTGGTGACGCCGTAGCGCTCGATGATCTCGAAGTGCCGGCCGGGGTGCGGCGTGTTCGGCGTGCCCTCGAAGATCACGCTCGTCACGCCGTTCGCGAGCGGGCCGTAGAGCACGTAGCTGTGCGCCGTGACCCACGCCAGGTCGGCCGTGCACCAGTACACGTCGTCGGGCTTCGCGTCGAACACCGAGCGGAACGTGCTCGCGACGTGCGTGAGGTAGCCGCCCGTCGTGTGGACGAGGCCCTTCGGGCGGCCCGTCGTGCCCGAGGTGTAGATGATGAACAGCGGCGTCTCGGCGTCGAACGCCTCGGCCTCGTGATGGGCGGATGCCGCGTCGACCGCGTCGTGCCACCAGACGTCGCGCCCCGCGGTCCACGGGATCCCGGGCGTCTCGTCGCCCGTCCGTCGCACGACGAGCACGTGCTCGACGTGCTCGAGGCCGTCGACGGCCTCGTCGACCGCGGACTTGACGGCCACCGCCTCGCCGCGCCGGAACTGGCCGTCGCTCGTGACGACGACCTTCGCCCCGGTGTCCGCGACGCGGAACCGCAGCGCCTCGGCCGAGAACCCGCCGAACACGAGGGAGTGGACGGCACCGAGACGCGCCACCGCGAGCGTCGCGACGACCGTCTCGACGAGCACCGGGAGGTAGAGCACCACGCGGTCGCCCTTCCCCACGCCGAGGGTCGCCAGCGCGTTCGCCGCCCGCGCGACCTCGCGCTCGAGTTCGCCGTAGGTCACCGTGCGCCGATCGCCGCGCTCGCCCTCGAAGTGGAACGCGACCTTCTCTGCGTGCCCTGCCGCGACGTGGCGGTCGACGCAGTTCACCGCGGCGTTGAGCCGGCCGCCCGCGAACCAGGTCGCCTCGGGGATCACCTGCCCCGCGGCATCCGTCGGCCGCCACTCGTGCGTCGTGTGCCACGGCGTTGCCCAGTCGAGGCGCTCGGCCTCGCGCGCCCAGAAGGCGATCGGGTCGCGACGGCCCGCCTCGACGAATGCGTCGTCGACGTTGGCCTGCGCGGCGAACTCGGGATGCGGCGGGACGGCGGCAGCCTCCGCCGCGAGCGTCGTGATCGCGGGGGTGCGGCGATCGACCGCGACGGCGGCGGTCTCGTCAGTCGCGGTCGAAGGTGCGGGATGCGTCATGCGGGCGGCTCCACGGATCGGTGCACGGACCCGTTCGACGCTATCCGGCGCGGTGCGTGCCGCCCTGCGGCCGCGTCCCACGGCGTAACAGCGACGGCATCGGGGAACCCCGGCGTTGCCCGCACCTGCGGGCGAGTGGGACAATGGGGTGTCGCCATACTCCGCGATCGGTGGCGAGATGTTCGGACGTCGTGAGGGCAGGATCGCCGCAGCCCCGCTCGTATTCGGTTCGGCTGGGTTGGTGATCATCCTCGCGCTCTGGGTCCGTGTCCCCTCGGACCGTCCGGATCAGTCGACGGAGCTGTTCCCGCCCGGTATGGCCTCGACCTCGGCCGCCGAGTTCGCCGAGCGCTTCCTCGACGTGCGGACCGCGCACGACCTCGATGCCGCGCGATCCTTCCTCGCCGACCGCGTCCGCGTGCTGCCGATGGCCGACAACGAGCACGACACGGAGACCGTCGGAGGCTGGTCCCCGATCCTGGATCGCGACCACGCGCTCCTGGCCCTCGAGGCCGAGGAGGCGTTCGACCTGCGGTACGAACCGGCGGCGTGCGGCGCAGTCGGCACGAGCGGGCGCGTCTCCTGCTCGGTCGAGCTCGACTCCCGGCTCCGCCGTCTCGAGGGTCTGGCTCCGCGCCGCACATCGCTCGTCTTCGAGGTGCACGCGGGCACCATCGACGCGATGGGCCTGCCGTACGCCGACATCTGGTTCGACCCGGGCGGCATCTACCCGGGCGAGTTCGAGGGGTTCATGGGGTGGCTCGCGTTCCCCTCCGCGACGGCGTTCCCCGACCCGAACGAGCGGTTCGAGTCGCTCTTCGACACCGGTGGCCAGGAATGGATCATGCGGCTCGAGCCCGACGCGGTCGACCTGCTCGCCACATCGCTGGACGAGTACGAGCGCTTCGCGACCGCGGTCCGGGAGGACTTGGACTCAGCGCTCGATGGGTTGGTCTCGGCCCATCCCGGGGGCGTCTCGATCGTGACCCGCCGCGGCGGCGTGACGGCCGCCTGGACCGCCGGTGACGCGAACGGCGCAGGGGACCCGATCACGACCGACACGCGGTTCCGGATCGCGAGCCTCACCAAGACCTTCGTCGCGACCGTGGTCCTCCAGCTCGCCGACGAGAGGTCGCTCGACCTCGACGCGCCACTGTCCCGGTACCTTCCGGACACCACCGTGGGCGGTGACATTGCGATCCGGGCACTGCTCGGGCACCGGAGCGGACTTCCCGATTACACGGAGTCGCCCGAGTACCTGCCGGAGACCCGCGGCGACCGATCGCGCTGGTTCTCGTCCTCCGAGATCCTCGACCTCGTGGCCGACATGCCCGCCCACGCGCCGGGCGCGACCTCGTACTCGAACACCAACTACGTCCTGCTCGGTCGGCTCATCGAGCGGCTCGAGCACTCAGACCTCGCCTCCGCCCTTCGACGCCGGATCATCGACCCGCTCGGCCTCTCGGCGACCCGACTCGAGCATCCGAGCGACCCGCAGGACCCGGAGCTCGCGGGCGCGTGGACGTCGCCGGGCCCCGGCGACCTCGAGCTCCGCGGCGACCCGGCCGACCCGCACGACTCCATCGCCTCCGTCGCGTGGGCCGCCGGCGGGATGACCAGCACGCCCGCGGACCTCGCGACGTTCCTGCACGCGCTGGTCTCCGGCGAGCTCGTCTCGCCCGACGCGTTCGCGGAGATGCTCCCGGACCGGGACGAGGGGGTCGGGCTCGGCCTGTTCATCGCCGACCTCGGCGCGTGGGGACGTGCGGGCGGATCGGGTGCGCCTGTCGTCGGGAACGCGGGGTGGATCGACGGCTATCGCTCGATGATGGCGATCGATCCCGCGACCGGGGACGCGGTCATCGTGCTCGCGAACGCCGACGCGATCGACCCCGCCGCATTCGTGCGCTGGGTCACGGTCGGGCGCTGAGTCGAGACACGACCACTGCACGACGCGAACGCCCCGCCTCCCGTTGCGGGATGCGGGGCGGAATCATTCATGGAGCGGAGACGGCGGGATTTGAACCCGGTGGCCATGGCGACGGCCTCCGCGTGATGGTCGCGATTCCCTGAAATCCCGCTCATTTCGAAGTCTGGTTGATCACATCAGACGGACGCCGATCGGAGCTAGTTGTGTCCAAACGGTGTCCACGTCCACTCGGACTCGACGTCGACAAGCTTGCCCGAGCATCGCTCAGCACCGCCGCGGGGTAGGCATCACGTCGTGTGGCAGGCTGGCGCACAGTACGCGCAGCCGTTCACGTCGCTATAGAGACGTCTTGCAGCGGCCACCGCCTCGCTGCAGCTGCCGTGATAACCAAGATCGATCTGGTTCTCCGGATTGGGCAAGCAACCGAGCCGGGAAGCACGATCGTGCACCTCGTGATCGCCCGAGATCGACTGTGCATTTCTGTTGACGAGGTAGTAGGGCATAACGAATCCGTTCGGGTCGAAGCGGGAATGTCTCCGAGAGACACTATGACCGCGATAGGAACGGCCGTGCCCCTCAAATGGGGGATATCGTCTCGCGTCCCCCAACCCTCGGGTCCGCGCTCAAGCTAGCTCGCGGGAGCACGAGCACACCGCATCCACGACAGTACGCGTGGCCGCGATTCCGCATGCACCGTGTCCCACAGTTCGGACAGTCAGGTTCCGTTGCGGCGATCAGGGATTCGAGTTCCTCAGTACACATTCGCCACCCCGGTGAGAAGTGAGCCAGGAGCGTTAGCGAGGTCGACGTGCAGGTGGTTGCAGCTGTCGTCGAACTCGTCGAGATTGCGAAACGCGATCGTACTACCTACGGCGGCTCGACACTGCGCCTGACCGACGCGGGCCCCGGCAGGCATGGCGGGGTCGAGCATCGAGATGAGGCGTACGGAGTATGAGTCGGCACCAGTGAGCGCATGTCCGTCGAGCGAGTAGAAGTCGACGGCGTGGCCACCGCCTTTCGTCCAGTGTGAGGAGTTGGTGCCGGCGCCGAGGAGTGAGCCGGTGCAGTGTCGGTTGAGGTCGCTGATGCCGACGGCGTCGAAGGTGCGGACGGCCAGGACGATGACCTGCAGGGTGCCGATCTCGATGCCGCATCCGGGCACGTTGCGGCCTACGGCGATGTCGGTAATCTGCTCGAGGTAGCGAGGCTCGAGCGCACGGAGCCGGCCGGCCTCGACGGCCGCGGCGAGTTCCTGTGCGAGCGTCGTCGCGTCACCGTCGATGCCGCAGGCGCCGGCGCTGGATGTGCTGGTGAGCGCGTTGACGACTTCGACGGCGGCTGAGTAGTAGGGCGTGTAGTGGTCGGGGTCTTGGTTGATCTGCACGGTGTGCGCGGCGAGTGACGGGTCCATGGTGTCCCAGCTGCGGATCTGGACGAGCCGGGTTAGGAACGCGGTGGCGGCCGTCTCGGGGTTCAGGCGGTCGGCGCGCGGGCCGTAGGACTCGCCTTGTTGGAAGACGCCGATGGTGGTGTTGTCGACATGGTCACCGTGGTCGAGATTGCGGAGCGAGCTCTCCCCCATCGCGGTCATCACCGCGATCGTGGCCGCGCGGGGCGGCAGGCCGAGCTTCGCGGCCGAGTTCATGATCATCGCGGCGATGCCGAGCTGGGTCACGTCGTAGCCGGCGACCGGGCCGACTTGTTCGGCGGTGGTGGGGTTGATGGTGCCGCCGCCGCAGCTGGCGGTAGCGGTGTTGAGCATGAACGAACCCCCGAGGAGGGTGCCGAAGATGATCGCGCCGGCGATGCCGATGTTCCGGGCTCGCATCCGCTGGTCACCGGTTCCGCTCGGTGGGGGCGGCGAGAGCTTCGTCGGTGTTGGTGACGTCGATTTCCCAGTTGGAGCGGATGTGTTGGACGTGGGTTTCGGGGTGGGCGCCGTACTTGAAGACGTAGTGACCGTCGCGGAGGCGGGTGATCTGGTCGGTGGTGTCGGGGTCGAATCCGAAGGTGTCGGTGCACCAGGCGGCGTCTTCGGGTCGGCCTTGCCGGAACACGTGGATGCTTTGGGCTTCTTGGATGATCGTGACACCGGGTGAGTCGCGCGGGATGTCAGTGCCTTTGTGCATGACGAACACGTTCGCGATGCCGAGGCCGCGGGAAAGCTTCTGGTTCGCCTTGATCAGGCGTGCAGAGGGCCCGCCAATCATGTGCCAGCCCTCTTCGTAGACGACGGTGGTGGCCCATCCGCGGTCGGCGCGGAGCCGGCCGAGCATCCACATGTTCCCGATCGCCATCACGACCGGGACCGCGGGTCCGTCGTCGGGGAGTTGGGAGATGTCGAACCAGGTGAGCTTCCCGGTCAGGTCGACGCAGGTGGACGTTTCCCCGTCGAGCAGGCCGGCGTACTCGTCGAGGAGTCCATTCAGGGTCCATCTCACCGCGAGGCCGGCGTGGTGGAGCGCGTCCTTCGCGGTGGGTGAGAGGTCCCGGTACTGGTCGTCGTCGATGACGCCCAGGTTCGGGACCACGTCGGCGAGGGTCGGCGCCCGGCCATCCTCGAACGTCGCGAGGGTGCGGCGGAGGGCGGCGCGGAGTGCTTCGAGCTCGGCACCGTCGAGATGCTGGTCGTCGCGGGCGAGGCGGGTGATTGTCGCGAGGAGCCGGGCTTGGCCGCGGATGCCGGTGCCGCGGGCGATGACCGGGTCGAGGAGGTTGAGCCGGGTGCCGGTGCCGTCTGCGGTGAACCTGATGGGTTCGGTGCCGTACCGGCGGACCACTCCCGAGTATTCGCCTTCGCCGGCTTGGTCCTTCTTGTCGAACACGACCGCCCGCCGGCCGGTGAGGACGAGGGGTCGGAGCACGCAGACGGTCTTGACGAAGCTGGATTTGCCGGCGCCGACGTCGCCCATGACGACGGTGTTCGGGCTGGACACCTCCCGAGGTTGCGCGTTGTACGCGGTGACTGGGTCGTGCGTGACCGAGGTCCGGGAAAGCACGTCACGCCCGTTGACGACTCCCTTGGTGCCGGTGGGCGGTCCGATGAGGGCGGTGTTGAGGATCTCCGCCTGCCGGGTCGATGTCGGCGCACCGACCACGGAGGGCGCGTAGTGGCCGCGGGTGGCGGCACGGTGATTGATTCGCAGAGATGCGCCGGGTCGTTCCCACGGGACGAGCTCGGTGGTGTGCGCCGCCTGCTCGGCGGGCGTCGTCTCGGGTGGTGGGGCGAATGCGCGGAGGACGGGGAGGGACCAGATCCGGCTCGTGGCCGGGGTGGTGTCGGTCATGTGAGGGCCTCCTTCTCGGTGCGGCCGGCGAGGAGCCGGTAGGCGCGGGCGGACAGTGACCGGTCGGTCGCGGTCTGGCCGCGGCCGATGGGCCAGGTCGTGCCGGACGCGGCGGCCTGGTAACTGTCCTGCCAGTCGAGGTACTCGATCCCGAGCGCGGTCTGGCAGGCTTCCTCAAGCTGCCGGGACGCACGGGCGAGTTCGTCGCGGGAGCGTGCCGAGATCGTGACGTACCCGGTCCAGGCGACGCCGTGGTGCCCGGTGCCGGCGCGCAGGTCGGTGCGGCGGCGGCGGGACGCGGTCATTGCGGTGCTGGTTTCGTCGAGGTCGACGGTGCCGTGCTCGGTCTTGGAGATCGCGTCGGCCTGGTCGCGGACGAGGTCGCGGTTCGCGGCCGCTTTCGCTTCCGCGGCGGGTACGAGGTGGAGGTGGAAGCTGACGGTGCGGACGAAGTCGAGGTCGCGGCCGATGAGCAGCTCCAGCATCCACAGCTGCGTGCGGCCGCCGGTGGAGAGGTTGCGGGCGTCGATGCGGGCGGTGCGGTGCCACCAGGTCACTGGTGCCCCGGTGACGGGGTCGCGGTCGTCGACGATGTGGGCGGAGAACTCGTCGTGGCTGGGCAGTCCGGTTCGGGAGGGGTGTACGTCGGCGACGTAGTCGAGCGGGCGGGACGGGTTCTGCTGGTGCAGCATAGCCGCGGTGACCTGCCGTGCTGAGAGCACCTCGACCGCGCCCATGCGCGCGTCGACCAGGCCCCGGTACACGGAGCCGATCTCGGTGGCCATCAGGTTCCGCCATCCGTCGCGGCCGTCGCCGTGCTTCGCGGCGGCGGCGGTGAACTCCGGGGTGAGTGGCCACTTCACGGTGATGAAGTGGCGTTGCACCATTGCCCCGTCCCCGGTTCGGCGCAGCACCTCCTCATAGGACGCCCGTGCAGCTGGCGGGGCGGTGGGGTCGAGGTTGTTGAGGACCCAGAACTCCTGCAGCGCGGTGTCGGCGGGCAGGACTCGGGTGACGGTCTGCACGTCCTCGACCAGCACCGAGGGAACAGCACGGGCCGCGAGGAAGGCGCCCCAGGCGGTTGCGGCGCGGTTCATCACGGTGCGGGACTCGATGCCGCGGAGTTGCCCGCTGACGGTGAACACGACCGACAGGTACGCCGGTTCCCCGACGGGTGCGTGCCAGGCGATTCCGGGGATGCCGCGCCCGTACTGCAGCCAGCCCATCCCGTCGGCACCGTCGGGGTTGGCCCGCATCCCGTTCAACGCGCGCCGCGCCTGCCATTTGGCGTGGCGGCCTTTCGCGTCGCAGGCGGCTTGCTCGAGCTGGTCCCACGCGGCGACGTCGTACGGGACGAACGCGTCGGTGCCGGCCTGGATCCGGTCCCGCCACCGTCGCCGCTTCTTCCGCCGGCCGAGGATCGTGCCCCGGTGCGTGCGCGCGGTCAGCACCAGCGTCACCACCACCGCGACCAGGCCGAACAGCAGCGCGGGCCAGCCGATGAAGATGGTGAGCAGCATTGACGCGAGCACGACGACGATCAGTGAGCTGGTGCGGGCCTTCGAGCTCGTGCCGCCGAAGAAGGACCGGTGCCCGGCCTCCCCGCCGAGATGCCGGACCACGGGCGCCTGTGTTGGGGTCATGGGCGGCTCCCTCCGATGACGCCGTCTTCCATGGGTTCGACGGCCTGCTCGGCGGCGGCGTTGCCGAGCTGCTGCCCCGCCTCCGCGGCCTTCAACCCGGCCGCGGCGATCAGCGTCGGTACCCCGATCGCAGCCCCAACCCCGGTCGCGGACTCAGCGGCACCGGCTACGGCGACCGTCTCCGCCGCGCCCGCGGTCGACGCCGCACCCGTTGCCGCGGCGGCTGTGCCGCCCTCGGCACCTGCGAGGCCCGCCGCACCGGTTGCACCGGCCTCGCCGACGGCGCCGGCCGGTCCTGTCTGGGCGGCGGCGACATCCGACAACCCACCACCGTCTGCCCCGCCAAGCTCGCTGACCGGGACGTCGGCGGCGGTCGTTTCCGACATGGCGGGCTGCGGGCTCGTGGCAGCATCCACGGGTTGGTCGGCGTAGCGGTTGGTGGCTTCGGTCATGCTGGCCGGACCGATCTGGTGGCCGTTCAGCGTGGGCCCGTTCGTGCCGCCGACACCGGCGGGCATCGGGATCGGCGCGAACTTCAGCAGCATCAGCGGGGCGAGCGCGGCGATGTAGATCGCCAGCAACGACACGATGAACGTCACCAGCGCCTGCAGGGCGTCCTTCTCACCGAGGGTGGTGACGTTGCTGGCCATCAGCCCGTAGGCGGACCCGAGGAGGAAGAACAGCAGCGGGTGCGCGGCGAGGATCCCCAGCCAGAGGTACCCGATCCGGAAGCCCGCGTCGCGGCCGTTCGGAGTCGTCACCCACGCGAACACGAGCGGGGCGAGGATCCCGGTGAAATACAACGTGACCAGCTGCACGATCAGCATCAGCACGACCAGGAACAACCCGACCACCATGCACAGCATGAGGATGATGCCGATGAACACTCCCCCGGTGATCCCGGCCGGGTCCGCCCGCTCGATCATCACGACCAGGGTGTCGACGACCTCGGCGTAGTTGCCCGCGATGCCCCACCCCATTACGGATGTCGACAGGGCGTGGAAGAACTGGACCAGCAGGATGCCGAACATCGGCCCGAACATCGCGCCGATCATGAACGCGGGCCAGAACAGCACGATCGAATCCAGCAGGTCTCGGCCTGCCATCGTGCCCCGCGCGACCCGGACGAACTGCGGCAGCAGCAGCACGATCGCGACAAGGATGCCGCCGGCGAACGAGATCGCGTACGCGTTGAGGAACCACTCCGCGCTCAGATCCGGCATCGTTGCCGTCCCCAGCGCGGGTAGCACGTCTTGCGCCAACCCCGACGCGGCATCCTTCAACATCTGGAACGTGTTCCCCGCCGGGTCCTGCCAGAAGTTGATCGTCCCACCGATCGTCTCGCCCAGTCCGGTGAGGCTGCAGAGTGGGTTGTCGCACGGGTCGAGCGTGAGCATCAGCAGCCTCCGGTGAAGGGCGTCCCGATCGCGAAGAGTTCCTCGGTCGTTCGATCGAGACTGGCCTCATCGAACTGCCATCCGTCGTCTGCCCAAGTAAGGGTGAAGGTCTTGGCCATCCGGAAGGTTGGGTGGAGCTCACCGTCAATCACGAGACCCGCGCCGACGGTGACCACCGCGTCGACGTCGGAGTACGACTCGAGGTGCCACACGCCGGGTACGGTCGACAGATGAAAGGGCGTTCCGTCTGGAACGAGGGATCCGGATGTGTTCGGGTCGTCCGCGTAAGCGGAGGCGAGGTCGTACGGCGACGAGCTGGCAACCAGTTGCTGCTCGAACTGATCGATGTCGTCGACCGAAGGCACCGGATATTGGTGCATCCACCGCAACACCGCCGCCGCAACTTCGGCGGCGCCATTGCTGGTGTGAGGTGCCTGGTCCTGCGCAGCGAGAACCATCGCAGCATCGCGAGAGCCCCCACCGAGGCATCCAGTGGGGTCAGCATCGAACGTCGGCGTGGCGGTCGCGTCGTCGGACGTCATGGGCGCGGCGTGGTCGCCGTCGGCGTTCCATCGGTCGGTGATCCAGACGCCGCCGGCGACGGTGAGCGCGATCGCTGCAGCGGCGGCAAGGATCCAGGGCAGGACGCGCCTAGGTGGGCGGGGTTGTGCGCGCATGGCGGGTGTCAGTTTCCGAAGATGGCGAGGATGGCGCCGACGATGACGGCGACGGCGGCGAGGAGGCCGAGTCCGAGGCCGGCCCAGAGGGCTTTGGTGCGGGCGTTCTTGTATTCCATGGGGTTGCCGTTGGAGCCGCCGGCTGCGGAGAGCTGGGCGAGGCTGATGATCAGGAACGCGGCGCACGCGATCAGGGCGAGGCCCCAGAGGCCGGCCATGAGTTTCTGCCAGAGTTCGGTGAACTCGGCGCCGAAGATCGCGAAGTCGGGGACGATGCCGTCGAGAGGGTTTTGCATGCTGGTGCTCCTTGACTGGTTATCGGATGCGGTGCTGCAGGGAGGTGATGGTCTCGGCGGCGAGCCGGGTGAACGCCCGACGGGTCGCTGGCGCGAGGCGGTCGAGGGTGAGTTGTCCGCGTTCGGCGATGTGCGCGTCATACGGGACCTCGAGCACGACGCTGACCCGGGCGGTGTCGAGGAGTTCGGTGATGCGGTCAACGACGTGAGGGTGCTCCGGACGTCCGTCCGTCAGGCGGACGATGATCGCCTGATCGGCGAGCTCAGCGGCGTGGCCGCCGAGGCTGCGCAATTCCTCGAGCATCGCGAGCGCTTCGAGGACCGCGTCGCCGGCGTTCAGCACGGGGACGACGAGGACGTCGGCGGCGGCGGTGGCGGCGTGGAAGGCGTCGGAGCTGGGTTGGTTTCCGGAGTCCATGACGCGGATCGCGTAGTACTCGTCGATCACCGCGGCGACTCGGCTGACGGCGTCGCGGGTGAGGCGCTCGCGGCGGCCCGGGGAGCCGATGACAGCTGCGAACGAGGTCTGCGGAGCGGTGTAGCCAGCGAGCTGCCCGGCGGTGCGGATGGTGTCGATGTCGCGGACGAGTTCGCCGATGCCGCGCGGCGGCGTGCCTTCGGCCCGGAACGCGAGCGCGCCGGGGTCGTCTGCGACTTCGACGATCGCGACCGAGCCGCCGCGGATCGCGGCGAGTGTTCCGCCGAGCAGGAGCGAGACGGGGGTCTTCCCGGTGCCGCCCTTGCGGTTGGCGACGAGCACGCTGACCGCCCTGGTCCAGGTCGCCTGCCGGATGGTCTGCTCGTCCCGACGGACCGCATCGGCCTGCTCGCGTTCGGCCTGCTCGGCACGGCCCGGCGCGACCCGGATGCCGAGCCTGCCGAGCAGCCCGCGCATCCCGGTCGATGCCACGACGGATGCGTGCGGGGCGGTGAGCGAGACGAACTGCTCAACGCTCAGCTCCGCCGCGGGTGGCGTCGTCGTCAGGGTCCCGTCAACCGTCGGATGCGGGTCGGCTGGCAGGTCGACCTCCGGTTCGGTGT
Organism: Agromyces binzhouensis; assembly: GCF_004135055.1. GTDB lineage: Bacteria > Actinomycetota > Actinomycetes > Actinomycetales > Microbacteriaceae > Agromyces > Agromyces binzhouensis. The sequence goes on from NZ_SDPL01000002.1 coordinate 17,525, forward strand.
CGTGCTGCTGCCGGGCGATCGCGCGGATCTCGGCGAGCTCGGCGCCGTGGATGGTGTGCGGGCTCTCGACGTACCCGGCGGCGCGCTGCGCCCCGGCGAACACGCCCGGCGCCGCTGCGTCCACGGGCGCCGCGGGGGTCGGCGCCTCGGATGGTGTTGATTCGGTCGGCACCTGCGCGTGGGATCGCGGTGCACCGCAGGCGGTGCAGAACTGGGACCCGAGCTGGTCCGACCCGCACTGCCCGCATGTCTGGGCCGCGTCCTTGACCGCGATAGCGTTGGTTGTCGGCTCGTTCATCGTTCCCCCTTCACCGCCTCGCGGCGTGACCCCCGTTTGAGGGTAGTGGATGGTTCGGATGTGATGTCGGGCTGTGGAGAACGACGTGATCGAACCGCCACCATCGTGAGAACGGACCCGGCGATCCGGGTCGAGAATCTTTCGCTCGGTGACGGGGTGGCTGGTGCAGAATGTGGGAATGCCGGCCCGTGTCGACCTCGTGGACCTGCCGCCCCGTGCGGCGGCGGCGCGTGACGCGATCGCGGGGCATGCGCGGGTGGCGGTGTTGCGGTTCCTGTTGGATCATCCGGACTCGACCCGCCCGGCAATCGTCGCTGGCACCGGGATCAGTTCGGGTGGGGTGCGGTCCGCGCTGGCCGAGCTCGAGCAGCTCGGCTTCGTCGACGCCGATGCAGCGCAGCCCCGGCGCGGGCACCGGGTCCGGTACGCGGCGAACCGGCGCGCACTCACCGACGACCTCACCGCGTTCGTCGCATGGATGCTGCACTGAAGCCGCACGACCCAGCGCGCGATCAGTGGCCGGCTTCATCGGCCCAGTCCGCGAGCAGTTCGGCGAGCTCGTCGTCGGCGCTTCGCCGGGTCCGTGACTGCACGAGGGTGGGCAGGAATCCGCGGATTGCGGCCATGCCGGCTTGTGCGGTGGGGTGGGTGCCGAGGCTGACCAGGAGTCGTTGCCGGTCGGTGGTGCGGATCTCGATGAGCGGGTAGTGCTCGGCGTCGATGGCCCCGTGCAGGTGGTGGCGGCGGGCCAGGTTGTTGCCGAGCATGCCCCGCACGGTGGCGACCTGGTCGAGGTTGACCCAGGTGTCCCGGTTGGATGGCAACGGTTCCCCGTCGCCGTTCAGGTCGGTGATCGCGACCCTGATGAAGTCCGCCATGCGCTTCGTCCCCTCGCGTCGAGCGTGTTCCGTGTGCGGCTCAGGCTGCCGGGCAGGAACCGGACGACGGGCACGTCGGTGGCGGACTGTGGACGGATCCGGTTCCGAGGGGGAGTGTGAGGGGCGCACCCCTCACCGCCGCGGGCCGGCCGAAGCCGGCCCCACCGGGTGCGGGTCAGACGTCAGGTGAAGTCGGGCAGGAGTTGCGGCTTCGGGAAGGTGCCGCCGTTGTCCTCGAGCACGGCAGTCGCGATCCGCATCGCCGTGTGGAGCGTCATCCCGACCGGGCGGATCTGGGTGCGTTGCGCGCGCCGCAACTCCTGGTGGCGGCGCGCTCGGGCTACGCGTTCGTCCCGGCCGACGATCGTCGCCCAGATCGGGTGTTCGGGCTGGACAAGACCGTAGCCGGGGTGCACGATCGCCCACTGCGTGAACGGGAGGTGCTCGGCGTGGCGGGCGAGCACCTCCTCCGGGTGCTCGGCGACGCGGGCCGCCCATGCGCGTGCGGCGTGTCGGCGCTGTGCGATCCGCTTGGTGGTGTGCTGGTCGGCGGCAATCAGGGGTGCGGGCATCATCGCGAGCGTGGACGCGTGCACGTACTTGCGGCGGTTCGCGTCGAAGTGCGCCGCCATCCGCGCGCGGCGCTGCTGCTCGGCCTCACGTTCGGCGGCCTGCCGGATCTCTCGTTCGGTGCGGGCGGCCTGCACCGGCTTGCACCACGCGACCATCTCCCGCATGACGGCGAGCAGATTGTGATCCAGCACAGCCTCCCGAGCAATGTGCTTGAACTTGTGCACCGGCATCCGCTCCATCCGATCGAAGAACGCGGCCGCCTCGGCCCGGTTGATCTCAACCTGCGAGACCGCATCGGTGGTCACGGGTCGCGGGGTGGTGTGCTGGCGCATGGTGGGTTCTCCTTCGCATTGCCTCTCGGGCGATTAGCCCCGGCAGGCCATGCCTGCCGGACGCCGCCGTGAAGGCGTGCGAAGCAGGAGGCTCCGCGCGAAGCCCCAAGGAAGGCGTGGCGGAAAGAAGTCGCGAAGGAGCGCCAGCGACGAACGCGAGTTGTTTCCGACACGGCGACGACGGCTACGCGTGGAGAAGCGCAGCACGCTAGGCGAGCACCGAGAGGTGCCAACAACACCGGCCGCCACCGGCGGCTCCACACAGCGGACACCGCCGGCCGGACACGGCCGACCACCACCCGTCCCGATCCCGGAACAGGGCTCCAGAGCTGGGCCGCGGCGCGGCCGAATCGGACGCCGCAGGGCGGCGGACCGGGCGCAGCCGCCGTGGCGGCGACGCGGGCACCTGACGGAGCAGGCGCGACTTCAGGAACGCAGCGTGGAGCCGCTACCGCGGCGCCGAACCCATGAATTGTTTGGCCATTCCGGCTGGCGATCGTAGCTTGCGGCTACGGCTACGTTCCCAGAATCTCGGACGCGCCCAAGGGCTTATTCCGCCCGACATTCCGGGCACTTCGCCTTGCCGCTACGCACTCGATCTCTCTGCCGGAAGGCAAACAAAATGATCGATCCGAGAAGAGAGCCCCGCGACGATGATCTGGACCTCCCTACGCCCCAGCATCCCCACCACCATCCCCCTCGACGAAGACCTCGAAGCCCGCCTCGTCCTCACCCACGCCGGACTCTCCGGAAACCCCGCCATCGGCAACCTCATCGAGCAGGTCGGCGGAGCAGCCGGCGTTCTCGACTTCGCGAGGGCTGGTGCCGCCGACATCGCGGTCGGCTTGCCGGACGGCACTCTTCGCCGTGTCGCCTGCGCGGCGCGCCAAGGCGCGGCGCAGATGATCGCAGACGCCACCGAGCAGCACGGGCTCATGCTCCTTACTCCCGAGCGTTCCGGGTGGCCAACGCGAATCGACGTCCTCGGATCTGCCGCACCCTTGCTCCTCTGGATCGACGGACCGGACGCGGTCCTCGCAGACGGCATCGCAGCCGTCGTCGGGCCCCGCCACCCCGATCGAGAAGCACGCAACGCGACACTCGAGATCGCTACCGCGCTTGCCGACCAAGGATGGGTCGTGGCGGCGAACGACGCGCCAGGTGTGGCTTCGCTTGCGCTCCGCGCAGCCACAGCGATGAAGGGCCGCAACATCCAAGTCGTGGCGGCCGGCGTCGACCAGGTTCGCAAGGCCGACCGCCTGCCGATGGCGATCCGAGTGAGCCCCGAGGCGCCAACCGGCCATGCCTCAGCGCGTGCGAGTCGGGTCGCGCGGGCAACGCTTGTTGCGCTCGCAGAACGGGTATTCACCGTCGATCAGGGTCGGAACTGGGAGACCGAGGTGGCGAGCGTGCTCGCACGAGCCTTGGGCCGAACAGTCGCCGAAGCACCCGCCCAGTGATTGGCCAGCGGCATGACGCGCCCTACTCGATCGCGCGAGATGCGCGGCATCCAGCGGAAATACTGCTGCACCGTAGCGGGCAAGACGATGGGCGCGCCCTCCGAGGGAGGACGCGCCCATCGCGCCGGTACTAGCGAATCCGGAACTGAGTGCCGCAGTACGCGCACCGAACCAAGCCGGGGCGAGTCACGCGGTACGGTCCGAGCTTTGCCCGGCAACGCGGGTTAGGACAGGTGTAGATACGTCCGCTCATGCGCGAACCTCCAATATCTCGATCAGCACCTAGATGCCAGACCCGCCGATCGTGGGATTGCCCCCACAGGGTCCACTAGGTCTAGGATCGAGAGAGTCACCCCTAGGAAAGTTGACGCTCGCGGCCCCGCGACCTCGGCACCGCCCGAAGTCTTCGGGGTCGTCGTGCTGATACCCCAATTCTAGGCGCGATCGCCGATGTAAAGGCGGCTTCAGGCGGTCCAGAACTACACCCGTGTAGTTCTCCACAGGCCAAGGTCGGATCTGCTCACAGACCACCTACCTGCCGTCCCCCGGAATTTCGGGTGATCTCGGCAAGTTATCCACAGGCAGGCTGCCACGAGAAGTTCCCGGCCTGTGGGACATTTTCGGGCGTGTCGTCGGCGTGTCGCGGGCCCTTGGTGCGCCCATTGGTGGCTGTCACTGTGTGGCCCCGTCCAGACGAGTTCGCGACGCTTGTCGATATCAGGCTCTGCCAAGCCCCCTCGCCGCCTCTTGCCGACCTCGCCCGAGAGCTGCTGCCACGAAACACTCGCGAGGCTGCACCTGAGGCGTCCCCAGGTACTCGCACTCCCGCTAGCTATGCGTACCGCTCGACCGCCGCGCGAATCTCGTCGGCGTGCGCGTAGATCTCGTCGATCGTTGCGATTGGATGACGGGTCTCGACCTTCTCCGAGTCAAGAAGGCCGACGTACTTCTGCTTGGTATTGAAGTGCAGGCGGGCGATCGGCTTTCGATTGTTGTCGTCGAGGAGAACCGCGAAGTAGCTCTTGGAGTCTCGCTGCGTAACGCGCTGAGGCTTGACGATCGAACACGCGATGGCCTTGACGATCTGGTACGCCTCGATCTCCTCGAGCGTCGTTTCGATCTCGGTATCGCGGGAGAGGTCGGCATTCGTGATCGGCTCGCTCGTCACGGGATCGGACGCGTCGTCGTCCACCCGGACGCCCGCGCCGAGCGCGGTCTTGAGGCGGTCGTTGACGCTCTCGGTAAGGAACTGTCCAGTCGCCTTTGCAACCAACCCGGTGAACTGCTCGCGTACGCGCTGCGTGAACGAGCCATCGTAGACCCGAGAGGTGAAGAACTTCACCCATTCGTCAGTGGGCTCTCGGAACTGTGCCGCGATTTCACGCTTGATGGCGCCGACGTACTTCAGTTCCTCGGCCGCGTTGATGATCGAGTCCAGATCGAAGCTCGACTTACTGAGCTTCTGGATCTCCGGGATCAGCGTCTCGTCGACGTCGAGGAGATCGAGCACCAGGAAGGGCTTGTCGTCCATTCGGTTGGGAGCATCGAGGTCGGTGAAGAATTGCCAGACGACACCGTTGGTCAGCACCGCGAGGCGCGCGTTGGTAACTGCGAAGTACCGGAACAGCTGCGAGGCGTGCTCGATCCTGAGCGCTCCGCGCGATGGCTTGCACTCGATCAGGATCTGGACCTCGCCATCACGCATGATGGCGTAGTCGACCTTCTCGCCCTTCTTGGTTCCCACGTCCGCGGTGAACTCGGGCACCACCTCGAGCGGGTCGAACACGTCATAACCGAGGACCGTGGAGATGAACGGCATTACGAACGCGTTCTTCGTCGCCTCCTCCGTCGCGATCGCCTCTGACTGATTCTCGACTTTGGTTGCGAGCGCGACGATGCGCTCTCCGAACTCCATCGTGTGGTCTCCCTGAGTGTTTCCTTGCGGTCTGATGAATGAGCGTATCGGACGGGTCGAACTACTCGCGCTGATCGAATCCGAATGATGCATCCGCCGCACACTGGTTCAGTCTGGTAGGCCGTCAGGCGAGAGGTGGTTCTCGGGCGGCATCTCGACGGCTGGCCAGTCCGAATGAGAGTCCGCCGGGATTCTGGGGTCGATGTCGCGGACCGTTCCCTCGGTCGCGGCTGTCCTCTGGGCGCTCCGCTGGGGTAGCGCCCGGAATCCGGCGATGGCGCCGGTTTGGATGATCCAGAATGCGCCGTCGGCGGCTTCGCGGACGTCTTGGGGTGGGACGAGGTAGGTGTGTTGGGCGCGGGCGGAGCCGAGGCGGTCGCCGGTGGCTTGCCCGGCGGCTTCCATGCGAATGACGGTGCCGGCGTATTGGACGATCTCTTCGGGGTCTTTGGAGCGGCCGAAGATGAGTGCGGCGCCGCTGGTGAGGGCGCGGCGGCGGCGGACGTCGTCGTTGGAGAGCCCGGCAGGGCTTTGAGTGGCGAGGATGAGGCCGACGCCGGCGGAGCGGGCGGTCTCGAAGAGGCTGCCGGCGGTGTCGCCGGGGTCTTGGGCGCCGGTGACGAGCTGCGGGAACTCGTCGACGATGACGACGACAGGGGTCTTGTCGCCGGCTTCGAGGCGGGCGGCGAGGAAGTTGCGCAAGTCGAGCAGGAGCAGGTCGCCGAGGCGGGCTTGGGCGTCATCGACAGGTGAGAGCGGTACGACGGTGAGGTCCGCCAGCGGGGCGGCGTAGGACCATCCGTCTTCGTCGATCCATTTCTCGAGGGGGCGGAGTGCGACCGCGAGGCTTTGCAGGGCGCGGGCGCCGGCGGTGGTGCCGTTGCGGTCGACGGTCTGGTTGACGAGGGTGAGATCGTACTGGTCGCGCACGTGCGGGCCGGGGTTGGTGAGTCGGTCCCGGAGGTCCTGGGCGGAGCTGATCGGGGTGTCGGCTTGCACGGCTTGGAGGACGCCGCGGATCTCGTCGAGGTAGTGCTGGTTCGCGCCGTCGGGGACGGGCATGAGTCGCATCAGCTTCGCGGTGACCTGTTCGGCGGTCCCGGAGAAGAAGTTCCACGGTCCGGCGACGGTGGCGGTGCGACCCGCGGCCTGGGCGAGGGCGACCATGGAGGTGGCGTCGGCGGGGTCGCCTTTGGCGTCGATGACGAACACGGGCCACCCGTAGGTGAGCGCGCAGAGCACGAGCCCGTTGATCAGGACCGTCTTCCCGCTGCCGGACTCGGCGATGATCAACGCTCGCGCCGCCGAGGAAGCGTTCGGCATGAGCACGAACCGGCCGGTCGGGTCGACCCAGTCGCGCACCTGGCGTGCGTCGTGGAACCGGTCCGCGAGGGAGGTCACGGTGGAGCGGGTGGTGAACCCGAACGCCTCCCGACCCGCGACCCGGTGCGGCACGGTGACCGCCCCGTCATTCACGCCGGTGATCCGCCCGGTGGCCGGGTCGAGGCGGATCCCGATCCGGGCCGCAGTGGATGCGTCCGCGGCGCGTTTGCGTGCGGTCTCGATGCGTTCCTGGCGGAGCACGTCGCTGACCCGCCTCGTGCGGACGAGGTCCGCGATCTGCCTGCGCCGGATGGACCACGCCACGGGCAACAGGAAGACCCCGGCGCACAGGTTCACGACCAGCCACGGCCCGAACATGGGCCACACCTGCCCCATCCATCCGTCGATCGTGAGGAACATGGCGGCCGCACCGGTGCTGACCCACCGGGTCAGCAGGAGGGCCTCGATCGTGAGGAGGATGGTGACGAGGAGAATGCCGGCGGTATTGATGACCCACTGCCACCGCCAGACCCGCCAGAACACCGCCTTCGTCGCGATGCTCTCCCCCGCGACCCGCACCGCGACCACCGGGATCAGCAGCGGCAGCGCAACCAGCCCGACCAGCGCGATGAGCGCAGCGGCGAGGGTCGCTTCGAGGGCGTCGCTGAGCGCGTCGGTTTCGGCCGGGGCGGGCGGGACAGCCGCCTGCTCCACGCTCACCGGCCCGCCTCCTCGAACAACGGGGTCGGCACGGTCATCCCGCTCGACCCACCTTCACTGGCGGATGGTGCGGTGTCGTCCCAGAGTGGGGCATCGTCGCCGACCCACTTCCCACGGACGTCGAGCACGGGCAGGGTGAGCAGCCGGGGGCGTTCGGTGCGGAAGATGAACCGGTCCGCTTCGCGTGCCACGACCCGGGCCGCGTCCGGGGTGCACAGGTACACGACCCGGGTCACCCCGGTCGTGGTCATCCGGGTCGCATGGTTCGTGTGGATCGCCTTGTACCGGTGCAGCGTCTTCGGGGTCAGCTCGACCTCGACGAGCTCGATCCGGTCGCCCTTGATCGCGACCCCATCGACCTGGTGCTCCTGGGTCGACCCGGGTCGCCGGTCCCGGAACCACTCATAGCCGCGGGCCAGGTACCGGGCCGACGCCGCCGCGACCGCGACCTCGTGCCGCGCGGTCTGCCGGTACAGGTTCGGTGCACCCCGACCGATCGCCTGGTGCGTGGCCCACACCACCTGCCCGTCCTGGAAGTTCGGCCGGGCCCGATCCACCAACCCCACACCAGCCAGGCGGGCCACCCACTGCTGCGCCTTCCGCCGGCTCACCGGCGACCCCGACGTCTCACCCGCGAGCCCGGCCAGCGCCCACCGGATCGCGTCGACATCCGCCATCCGCACCACGCCCAACCACTCCAGCATCGCCTCGTCACGACTGGTCAACTGCACCATCACCGACCACTCCCCCCATCGTTCTCGTCACCTGTTCGTGTCCTCGTTGTCGTCGTCATGGCCGTCCAGTCCCCGTCGAATGTCCAAGTCCTTCTCTGTCCTCTTTCCCTGTCCCGCCGCCCCGGCTTTACTTCCCAACCTCCCTCAGAAAGACGAAGGATGAGTGCGGGAGGTTGGGAAGCGCGCGAAGCGCGGCCGGCGCGGCGGGACAGGGAAAGAGGACAGTGAACCGTGCGTTCACCTATTCGCGCCGGGTGAACACCCGAACGCACACCCACCCAACCAGCACGTGACCCCCAAACGGGGGGAACACGCCGGACGGGTTGCAGAGTCGTCCGCCCTGCCAAGGGCGTCATCGACCGCGCATGACAGCCCGGGTGGGCTCGACCGGCGGCCGCGACGCCAAGGAGGAGCTGCCTTGAGCGGATGTCTGCGCTCATGCGACGCCGACCGGGTCGCGCTCGAGCGGGACGGTGGGTTCCGGTGCTTGGTCGCGGCGGGCGCGTTCGACCCAGCGTTGCGCGGTGGTCGACGCGACGCCGGCGGTGCGCGCAGCGCTCCGCACCGACGCGCCCTCGTCGACGAGGGAGATCACCTCGGTGCGCTGCGCTTCGCGGTCGACGCGAGTGGGCCGGTCCACTGACGCGTCGGGCTCGGACGCGCCATCCCCCGCTCGTTCCACGAGCCGACCCGAAGGCGAAGCTCCGGACCGTTCGGCCGGTGCCGAGCCTCCTGTGGAAACGGGTCGCCTGCGGCGAGCGGGTCGGACGGTGACGGTGGGGTCGGGTCGGTCGTCGCGGCGGTAGACGGTCGCTGCGGCGAGGTGGGTCGTCAACAGCAGGGCGATCGCGGGGACCGCGTTCACGATCACCGCTGGCACCTGCCCCAGGATCATTGTGTCTGGATCCGCGATCGCGACGGCGGCCGCGTTGCCGGCCACGGTCAGGGCGCTGAACAGCGTGAACGTGAACCACGGGAGAGCGCGCAGGAACCGGGATGGTGCGGGCACGAGCAGGGCGATCAGCATCGCGGCCAGGGCGGGCAGGTCGACCACGATCGGGAACACGATCGCCCGGTCAGCCGGCATCCCGCCGACGTGGAGGGCGAGGTCGTGCAGGGCGCCCCAGGACATGAAGATCGCCAGTGCCCCGGCCGCGGCGATCAGCCAGCCGAGGAAGATCCGCAACGACCGCGACGCCGCCCGCAGCTGCGGCCCTCGAGCACTCACCCCGACCGCCCTCGAAGGAGGCGCGACCGAAGCGCGAGCCTGGCACGCGTCTCGAAGCTTCGATGACGACGACCACTGATCGCCCTCGCTGCTCTTCCCCCTCGTGGATGACATCGGCTCTGGGTGTTCGCGCGTCGCGCGCGTACTGATTCCTTGCTGTTCATTCCTGTTCTCTTCCTTCTTCTAAGGGGGACGCTCAGTGACCCCCTGCAGGTACGCTCAGTGACCCCCTAAGGGGTACGGTGAGCGACCCCCTGAGGGGGTCGCTCAGTGACCCCCTGGCCCCGTGCCGGGAACGGCAACACCACCGGGTTATCCACAGCCGCGCGCGCCGCACTGGGCTTCGAGGAACTGACCAGGAGCTCGTACTCCGCTGGCAGCCCACGCCCACCTGCCCTGACTCGCACGATCGCGCCCTTGCTCACCAGCTCGCGGACGGCACGCTTGACCGCCTGGTGTGCCGCCGGGTCGCCGTTCTCCGGCGCCGTGAAGCCCAGCGCGACCGCGGCCATCTCACGGCCTCCGAAGTACCGCCTGGCCGGGCGCCCGTCCGGGGTGTCCTCGTCCCAGCACTCCAATGCCATGTGCAGCAGCAACCGGGTCGCGGCATTGCCCAGTCCGAGCCGTGCCGCAACCAGCACCGCGCTCTTGGCCGCGAACAACCCCATCACCCCGACCCCCACGCCGCCGAACCGGTCAGGCGTAGGACTCCGCGCCGGTCCGCATCCGCGCCGTGGACTCGACCCACTCGATCACCTCGTGCCGCTTGTACAGCACCGTCCGCTTCGTCGGCTTGTAGAACCGCGGCCCCTGCCCCGTGTACCGCAGCTGCGCCAACGCACCCACCGACAGCCCGGTGATCTCCGCGACCGTCTCCGGCTGAATGAATTCCTTCTCCATCACGCTCCCCTTCAAAATGACAACCCAGTCACTCTGTGGTTGTCACAGTCACGGTAGCGCGTTCACCTTCGGCGCGACAACCCTGAACGCGGTAGCCTGTCGAAATGACGGACTACCGGGCAGAGCCGAGCATCGGAGCCCGCATCCGCGCCGCCCGCCGCCAACGCGGCTACCGCACCACCCGCGACCTCGCCGAAGCCCTCACCGGAACCAAGATCACCGAATCCGTGCTCGAGAACATCGAATCCGGACGCAAAGCCGACCTCACCCTCGGCCAGTTCCTCTCGATCGCCTACGCGCTTCGCATCGCCCCGAGCTACCTGCTCGCACGCATGGTCGAACCCAACGCACCGCTCGACCTGCAGAACCTCAGCGAGGACCTCGCCTCACTGACCACGCTCGAGTTCGACGCATGGCTCTCAGGTTCGACCGCTGGCGCGCACCGTCCGGGATCAGCGACCGAGCGGCAAGAACGCCACGACCTCGACCTCCTCCGCGAGCTCGCCGCTACGCAACGCGAGATCAGCCGACAAGAAGTTATTCAGGCACTCGACCAGGACGGCACCGAAAGTGAGGCCCCGCCAGCGTCGACAGCCACTCGCCTGGCAGTGCTTCGACTGCGCGAAGAGGAACTGACTCAACTGCTCAAGTCATCCGGGATTGGTTCCGACTCCAGCTAGCTTCCGACAGAGTTGTGAACGCGGCAACCATCCCTCGAGCGCCACCGCGGGTGGACCGTCATCATGACCGCGGCGGCGACCATCGCAGCCACCATGAAATGGGCCATACTCCCGCTCCCCTGACGGGACGAGGCGCCGGCTATGCAATCAGGAGTTGGGGCAGTGGTCGGCCACCCATTCTCGGGCCGCCGACTGTGCTGACCCATCGGCGGGATCGACCTCGCGGTCGGGCGCCAACGGGCCTTCGTAGAAGTTGCCTTCTCGATCTCCCATCACGGCGAACGAGAGCGTGACGGCTGCGCCGTCGGGAAGCTCGAAACCGTCGTTCACTGTCGTGAACCCAGCGGTGGCGGAGCCGAACGTGGCCACGTCCTCCTGCCCGGTGAACGCGATGATCACCGACTCCCCGGCGCTCGCGGTTGCGCCGCTCTGAACGATGCCGATCGGCCGGCTCGGAAGCTTGGTCGTCTCGGCCGGCAGCTCGCCCCAGACTTCATCTCCCCACGAGCCGGTATTGGCATGTACCACGACGTCGCTCGTGGAGCCGTCCCGCTCCCGGAACACCTCGACCACGCCGTCATCGAGCAACGGACTCAATGCCACGAGCATCACCCGCAGGTCGCCCCCGGTGTTGGCGCTCACGTCGACGACCCATCCGCAGGTGGACCGTGCCCGTTCCGATGTGAAGATCTCCGCTGCCGCCTCGAGATACAGGTCCGCCTCGTCCTGGTGCGCGCTGGAAAACCCGGGCACCACAACCGTCGCGACCGAGCCGTCGTAACTCACCGTCGGAACCGGCACGTGACCCGACGGATACGGCTGCTCCCACGCCGCGACATCTGCCGGTGTCGAGAAGAAGCTGTGGGCACCACCCGCGAGCTTCGTCAAGGACGAGAGAAGCCGGTAGGTGCCGGGGATGTTCTTCGCCGAGTAGAGATCCGGGAGCGACTCGGTGACAGCCGCGTCCCACTCCGGAGAATCCGCGTAGAGCCCTTCATCAAGGCCCGCGATGGCCTAATCGACGTAGTCACGCACGCCCACCTCATCGGACGGGGCGCAACCGCTCACGGTCAGCGCCAGCGACGCTGCTAGCCCGAACAGCGCTCCACGCCGAACGTGCCCTGCTCTCACACCAATCCGCCCTCAGTCTGCTCGGCTGGTCGCAACTCCGTCAGCCAAGACTGACACGCTGACCCACTAACCGTGCCAGATGCCCGCGGCGCGCGCACGATCCCTCGCGACGTCCGTTGTGGCTGCTGATCGAGTGCCGCTCGTCAGTTGTCAGGTTGCGTCGTTTCCCAGGCTGTGTAGCTGACGACCGCGGGTGCTTGGATGTCGGTGCGGTCGTTTCCCACGTAGGTGGTCTCAAAGGAGAGGATGCCCAGTCCGGTGTCGGAGATGATGATCCGTTCGACGTACTCTCCTGGGGCTCGGCTGTCGGTGGTGAAGGAGACCCCGGTCCGTCCGAGCCGGTCGGTCACACGCCCTTCGACCTCGAGGTCGGGCAGGGTGGCGAGGAACTCGAGTACCGCCCGGGTCTGCGCACCGGTCAGAGCGCGCTCACCGAGCAGGTCACGCACGAGGTTCAGGTAATCCCCGGTAGTCGGGTCGGGCACCACCGAGCCGGCCTGCAGGAACTCGGGGTAGGCGGCAGCATCCGTCGGAGGTTCGGCGAACACGTACGGGAACTCACCGGGTCGGAAGTCCTGCTCCCAGATCAGCTCCCCGACCTGGTACCCGTCGACCTGGATCTTGTTGCCGTAGGAGTCGTAGGGTTCGCCGCGGCGCACCTCGATCCGAGAGCCCTCCGGCCGGTGCTCGACGACGCGGACCTCGGGTTCGACGGCGACCGACTGCACCACGCCTTCGTCCCCGATGGTCAGCGCGAGGGCCCAGGACTGGAACCGGATCGACTCGGCCGCCGGGGTATTGGGCAGTTCCTCGCTGAGACGCATGAGCAGGTCCTTCGACGTCCCCTCAACCGGAGTGACCGTGAGCAGTGGCGGGGTCGTGGTCGCGTACACCGGTGCCGGCTGCGCCGTGAGCATCCCGACCGCGACGGTTAGGAGCACCGCGATCGCGGCGGCGACGGAGAGGTAGATCGGTGACCGCCGCGGGCGCCGCGCCTGCACACGGCCGGTCATGATGTGCTGCATGGTCGAGGCTGCCGCCGGGGTGAGCGGGTCGCCGCGGCGGGGCAGGGCCGGGCGGGCCTGCTCGAGGCGTCTGGTCAGTTCGAACTCGTCCACGACACCTCCTCCGTGTTCGTTGCGTCCTCGCCGAGGGTGTCCTGTAGCTTCTTCCGGGCCCGATGCAACCGCACCCGCAGCGTCGCCGTCGTGCAGCCGAGGATCCGGGCGATCTCCTCCCGTGAGAGGTCCTCCCAGTACGCCATCCAGATCAACTCACGATCCGCCTGATCCAACCGGTTCACCGCGGCCCGAACATCCAGCACCGCATCCGAGACCCCCTCCACCGGAGCGGGATGGTGTCGGCCCGCCCGTTCGACCCGCCTCTGGTGTCGGGTACGGCTCCGGTACTGGTTGCCCACCACGTTGCGGAGCGTGACGTACAACCACTCGATCGTGAACACGTGGTCGGCCGCGCCCCGCCGCCGCCATGCCTGCGCGAACACCTCCGCGGCCGCGTCCTCAGCATCGGACACGTCGCTCAACCGGTTGAACGCAGCCGCCACGATCACCGGATGATACGTACGGAACAACTCCTCGAACGCGCCCTCAACCATGCCGACCCGACATCGACACGGCAGCGGAGAACACCCTCACATTCTCAACTGTTTCCAGACGACCGCTGAGCGTTACCGGCTCGCCTCACCTCGTCCGACCGAGCGAACGAACCAGCCAGATGGCGACCGTCCTCCGCGTAACGCGCGGTGGCCGCCCGGAAACATCCCGAGTAGGACCCACCGCGGCGTCCCGCTTCGGCAGCCTGCAAGAACGCATCGCGCCGGAGCCGACTCGGAACGAGATGACATGACTCCCTACGACCCGACCCTGCCCGATTCGAACCGAGCTACCGCTGATCCATCCGCCGTCGTGATGACGTCGGTGGTCTCGATCGACATCACCGCGTACCTGCCGTCCGCCGAGGATGAGCCGACCGCATGATGCCGATCCAGATGGTTGATCCGGTGGCGCGGCTCCGCCAGCATTCGTGCATGACCCGACCCTCCCGTCCCGCGCCCGCCGGCGTGCGCCGCAGCGTCCGAACCGCGCTCGTCGCGACATCCGCCCTCGCCGTCATCACGCTCACCGCCTGCGCCGCATCCGCGCCGCCCGACGACCCCGACCCCACCCCGGATGCCGCTGCGGAGACCTCGCTCGTGCTGATCCCGATGCCCGACCTCGATCCGGTCCCAGACCCCGCGCCGCCCCTCACCGAGACGGAGTCCGAAGCGGCCCGCCTGGCCGACGCCGACGCGCAGTGGACAGCGCTCCTCATGACCTACCCCGACGCCGTGCGCCCCGCCGATCCGTTCGCGGGGTACATCACCGAAGCCGATCGACTCGACGTGCGGCGGGACTGCTACGACGCGGAAGGCCTGGCGATCGAGGAGGGCTTCGCCGCCACCGATCCCGATGGACCGGCGATCAGCATCAGCGCACAGCCCCAGGACGAGGTCGAGGCGATCGCCGCGTGGACCTGCGAAGCGACGCACCCGATCGAGCGGACCGCGGCCGGACCGACGGAGGCCGAACTGGGTTGGATCTACGACTACCTCGTCGCCTACAGCGCACCGTGCCTCGAAGCGAACGGCATCGACAACCCGCCGCCCGCTCCGCGCGACGAATGGGTGGGCAAGTGGCCCGACTACGTCTGGTTCCCGAGCACCGGGACCGCACCCATCGAGCCGGAGCGGGAGCAGGCGCTGTTCGAACTCTGCCTCGACGTCGACACGAAGATGGCCGAGCTCCGCGCCGCACGAGGCTGAGTCGACGGCGCTCACTTCCGAGCGGGGAGGAAGCGAGATCCGAAGCGACGAGGTTCGTCGACAGTCGACACAGTCGTGATTAGTCCGTGTGCCCCTCCTTGGGGCTGCCGCCTGATCGGACGCGTCAGCGAGAGTGATCTCCATGAGGCGGTGGGTGCGGCGTGTGGCACGGCGTCGACGGCTCCACGCGGAGGTGTTCCTCGACGACCGGACGGGATCGCTGATCCGGGTCGCGTGCGAGTGTCCTCGCGCTAGGGACCACCGGTACCAGCGACCGGACCAAGCGCGCTCCCGGCCCATGGTGACGTACGTCGGCGGATGAGGTTAGAAAGCTACTCGTGGGCCGGATCGTTCTGGAGTCGGAGCGCGACCCACAGGCCGCAGCGTCGGCAGCAGTCGTGGTCGGGATCGCCATCCTTGGCGGGCTCGTTTGGATCCTGATGGTCCGGGACCGTCGACACTCTCAAGGCTCTGACTTCGCCGCGGACTCATCGCACGCTGAGGCGCAGGCCCGCGCGTACGGTGCCGGTGTTGCCCGCGACGCCGGCAAGGGTGCCATCCCTTGATCTGACGTCTGATCTGACGTCGCTGTTCTCGGCATCGAGCACGATGATGCTTGGCCCATGCGATCGGCGATGCACGGACGACCCCTCAGTGCGAGGATCCGGTTGGTCTTCGGGACCGATCGGCGGCGACGTGGGCTATCCGCGGGCGAACACGTTGGTCGCGACTTCGCGGTGCAGCTCGGGCGCCGGAGCACCATCGGGCCGGACGATATACCCACCACTGGGGCCGCCTACGCCGAACTCGGCGCTGCCACCACCACAGCCAATGACCCAGTCCGTAGCGTTCGGGTAGACCGCGAGGCAGACAGTCCCCGGCTCCTTGCCCTTGGCCAGGAAGAGCATGTTGCCGTCGTGTTCGCCAACGAACCGGCTGCTCAATGGCTCCAATTCGTCGTCAGCGTAGTCGGGGAGGTCTGCTGGGAGCGCGTCGGCGACCACGGCATCACGCTCCAAGACGGCGAAGCCTGATCCCGAGTCGATGCATCCTGTCAGCACGAGGACAACGAGCAGCGAGGTGCCGGCGAGCGAGGCGATCTTGCAGGGCGATGCCATGGCCGAATGCTCCCACGTCAGCGCCTGCCACGTCGAACGAGACGCCGACCGCTGCCCATCCCCAACTGCGAACCCGCGGATCAGCGGTTCTCTGCCCAGATCCGGCCTCGGTCGGAGTATTCGGGAGCGCCGCCGGTTCGCCCGCCGCGGCGGTGTCTAGGGTGGGGTCGTGCCAAGCGAGCCGGATGATGCAGACCAGATATTCGCAGTGCTCGCGACGTCCGATGCCCCAGCGTCGCCGGCAAGCCCGCCGCGACCAGCGTCCACTTGGCGGCGCCGTGCGGCTGTGACGCTCAGGGTCATCGCCGCGGTCGCAGCCATCGTGACGGTGTCGATCGGCGTGTTCGCCTACGCGCAGCTCCTGTCCATCGCCGAATCCGACCTTCACCTGCTCACGATGATCGTCGGTGACTGGTACCCGACGCTGCTCGACCTGGCCATCCTCAGCATGGGTCTGGGCGTGGCTGCCCTGGTCGGCGCAGCCATCCTCGCCCCGTCCCGACCGAAGAAGTCGGGCGGACCGAAGGCAATAGTCGCCGCCGCGATCGTGATCGCTCTGGTGGCCATCTCCTTGATCCCGACCGTCCTGTTCTCCGGCGGCCAGTTGCTGATGCGGACGTCGTACACGGTGCTCCCGGGTGAGAGTGAGGGTGGATGCCGCATCGTGGTGAGCGAGAGCTCCACGCTGCTCGATGGTTCCGGTAGCGCCGGGGTCCTCCGGCCCGGGACCGTGGTCGTGGATTGGATCCGTGACTTCAGCGCGCAGAGCCCCGGGAAGCGATTCGCTCAGGGGCGGTACACGCTCACCTGGGATGGGGAGACCGCAGACCTGCAGGCGGACGGACTCACTTGGAGGCCGTTCGCTCCGCTCACCTGCACCGGGTGACGACTCATCGACCACGACGGCTGCCCCCGCCCGGCACAGCGCGCCCCAGAGCCTCGGTCGGCTCGCCAAGGCACTCAACGCACGCACGATCCTTCAGTGAGCCGTCGGGGTGGGCGGTGCGTCCGAACCGTTCTTCTGCGCATCCGCAAGATGGATGGTGATCGATCGGCCTTGGATTTCCTCGGTCGGCGCGTCGACGGTTACTGACGTCCCCGTGGTCGCGTCGAGCGGCCAGTCGATGCGGGGCGTGGCCCGGTTCAGGTAATCCAACTCATACGTCGAGAGCGCAGAGCGTCCTGGATCGACGGGCTGGTGTGAGGGTCGAGCCGGCCTCAGCGTCCGGAGCACGAATCCTGCGGCGATCAGCACCCAGAAACCGGACACGATCCACACGTGGACACCCGGAGCAACGACCAACGCGACGGCCCAGCCGACGAGCCCCGCTCCCAGGGCGAGCACGACCAATAGCTTCCTCATCGACGGTGCTCGCGCTTCAAGCGTCCTGGGGCGGTGGGAACCGCCAACGTCGCGGGCGATCCGAGATCCCATCACCGCGCAGCCGCCTGTCGATGTAGACCATCACCAGCCCGCCCGCGATCAATGCGGCGCCCAGCGGAGCGAGCACGGTCCGAGCGATCGCCACCACGATCTCGAGCACGCCGATGGCCGAAAGCCACTCCGTCGTGTTCGGCGCCCACCAGGCATTCAGCGCGAGCGGTGCAGTGGCAACCAAGATGCCGCCAGCCAGCGCGACGCCCACGCCGGCCCAGATCACGGTCTTGGGCATCGACTCGACGCTCATGCAACTCCCTCGCCACGAAGACACGTGCCCGCAACGCTACCGAACGGGGAGGCTGTCAGGCGATCGGCTGACACTGCGACAGACGGGATCCCCGAGTGAACGCGTGGGAATCGCATCGAGGTGCAGGCAGATTTACCGATTGAGGCTCTGCCGGCAGAGGATCGCACCCACGGGCCGGTGTCCCTGTCCGGTCCTCCGATAGGTCTCCAGGATTTCGAAGTCGTACGCCTCGAGGATCGATTGCAGGTCCGTGACCGGCCACCGGTACGCGAGCGTGACGGCGTGATCGAACTCCTCGATCGTTGAGCCGTCGAAGAAGCCGAGCACGAGGGCTCCACCCGGACGCAGCACACGCGCGAATTCCGCGATCGGCACGGCGATGCGCGACGGATGATGGTGGATCGTCGAGAACCAGGAGAGCACGCCCCCGAAGTAGTCGTCGGGCTGCTCGAGCCTGTCGATGCTGCCGAGATCGAATCGGATCACCGGGAAGGATGAGCGAGCGTGCTCGATGAAGGCAGGAACGAGATCGATGCCGCGCACGTCGACGCCACGGTCAGCGATGTACTTCGTCCAGTGTCCGGGTCCGCAGCCGGCATCCAGCACCGGCCCGCTCACCATCTCGGTCCAGCTGTCGATGAGCTGTCGATCTGCCGCGTGGACCGCATCCATCGAACCGAGAAGGTCGGTGTACTCCGCAGCCCGCAGGGAGTACGCCTCGGTCACGCACAAGGGTGAACGCCGACGACCACTCGATCTCGATGCTGATCGAGCATCCTGGCACGCGCCGCCAGCAGGGCGCGGCCAGCTATGTAGAGGGACGGGAAGGGGGCTTTCGAGCAAGTAGACACCGCGGCTCCATGTCGTGAAACAGGAACGACCGCGGGTGACAGCGGTACTTTGTCGCGGAGTCTATCGATCCACGGCATCACGTGCCCCAAGTCGTTATCTCGCCAACCCTGTCCGGTTTCCCGCGGGCCTCAGGCGAGCAATCTGGTGCGAACGATCGTAGCGCTCGTATCCGTCCATCGTCGACCGGGATCGGGCGATCGTGCTCGGACCACGACATCAGTACAGGATGGCGGGCCTAAAGGAGCCCCGCGCGCTCGAGCATGGGCGTCAATCTGACCGCCGCGAACTCTGGGATCCTCGGATTCACGTCCAGGTCGTCCGCCTTCCACTCGTTGCACCAGCGGTGCGCCGTTCGGAGGTTCGCGATGTCGTCTCCACCGCCCCACGCGACGGCAGAATGGTGATCTAGAACCGGATATGTGTCATCGATCGGGTGCGCGTTCGGGTCGGTCGGCAGCTGGCAAATCTGGCACACGTATCCGTCGCGTTCCAGAACCGCTGGGCGGTGCCGCTGGTACGACGTAGAACGTCTCATCTGTGACGGCGCTCGGTGCTTCGGAGTCATGTCATCGCCACGAGCTATGCGGCATGGCCGGCACTGGCAGCAGACCTGATGGGCGTACTCGGCACCGAACCTCTTTCGGCACTTCTCGTGGTCCGCAAGGAACCCCTCGATAGCCTCATCGGCGATCCGACTGTACAGCCGGTGGTCTGGGTGCTGAACACCGCACCGGACGCACCAACCCTTCCGCATCAACAGGTGCATGACTCGGCAACTGTCCTGGCAATAGACCCGGACTCGCTGATGGGTCTCAAACGTCATCTCGCATGAACGGCAGACCCTCCTGTACGAGACAGGGGCGGAAGGCATAGACGTCAGGGTATCCGGCGGCAGAGCAGAACGGACGACGCGGGACCAATCCTCACTGGGATTGTTGGCGCCAATTGGCGGCGCTCTGTTGCCGCGACAGCCGAAGACACCCGAGCTGATCGAATCCTTCACGCGGTTAGGGCTCCACTGGCACGAGCCCAGCTAGGCTGCAACTCGGGTTGGACCCGCGCCCAGCGAGAGAGGAACCCCGCATTGGCCAAGAGGACCGTCATCACGCTCATCGATGACATCGACGGCACGGACGCAGCCGAGACCATCGCCTTCACCATCGACGGCGCCAGCTACGAAATCGACCTCTCGGCTGACAACGCGGCCACGTTCCGCGCCGCGCTCGAGCTCTACTCCATGGCCGCTCGCAGAACCAGCGGCCGTTCCCCTCGAGCAACTCGCCGAGCTACAAAGTAGGCACCCACCCAGCGCGGCGCGCAGACGATCCTCTCGCGGGCACTGCGCGCAAGGGGGCAGAGCGTGCACCGTAGTTCACGACACACGATGATGGGCAAATGGATGCTGCGACTCGACAAACCGCCCAGACCATCATCGACTTCTACGCCGGCTTCGCCGCGACCGACGACGAGGCGGAGCAACGTGCCGCGTTCGCGGCTTCAATGGCGGCGTTGAACCAGGGCGATGCGCTGATCGCGACGATGGACGCGGACGGCGAGCTAACGCTCGATTTCACCCGCCTTCTGCTGGCGACGGGAGTGGCGCTTCAGTGGCTGATGGAGCGCCTTCAATCCGCCACAGGCGAGTCGTCGGAAGCACTCACTTTCGAGCTTCGGACGTTCATCGACGGCCTCGCCGACGACTGACGGCTCGCCCGTCTGATCCCTATCCGGGCGCTGTCCGTTGGTGAGGCGCTCAACGCACCCGTCCGTCGCTATGCCAAGGTGTTTGCTGGCGGAAGAACGAGGACCACGGCCGCTGGGTCCAAGCCCACTGCCGCGTAGAGTTGGGGCAAGTCAGCGTCGGGCGTGCCTTGCAACAGCAGAGCCGCCTTGGCGATGTGATGGGACGCCTGGATTGATTGGCCATCGGCCAGCGAGGCGTAGAACCGAGCGGCGTAAGCAATCGCGTCGCCATCCGCGATGGAGTCAGCGTGTCCGATCGCGAAGGACGCGATACCTCCGACCAGTTGTCGTGCCTGAGGTGCCGAGGAGCACGCGTTCAACACGACTAGAAGAGGTGGTTCGTCGACGGCGCGCAGCGCCGCCGCAAGGGTATCGGCAGCTACCACGGCCCCGGTATTGGTCTCATCCGTGTCTTGCTCGAACACGATTACAGCGCTGTTGCCGTGACCGGAGAAGTGCACAATATGTGGACGCCCCTGAGTCAGTCCGTTGAGCAGATCGTCGCCGGTGGCGGCGGGACGGAGATCGAGACTGATGGACTCGCGGCCCGACGCGAATTGAACGGCATCCTTGATCCGCTTCTGCTCACGGGCTACGCGAAGATCTCCTTCACCGGAGGAGGCGAGCATCAGCAGCCGTAACTTCTCTTGTCGTGGATGGCGAAGGACTGCGAGCTGGCGCTCGTGGTCATCGATCTGAGCCGCAAGCTGCGCGTGCAGTCGAGCCGTGGCGCGAGCATCTTCCGCGGCCCGGCGCTCACGCTCCCGCTCAGCCTGCGTTGCTTGCTGGAGGCGCTTCCTTTCCTCAGCCTCACGCTTGCGCTCTGCTGTCTTTCGTTCAGACGCCTCCGCGTCTGCGAGCCGCTTAGCCAGTGCCGTCTCCTCCTTGAGATATGCGGCAGCCTTCGCCTGCCAGTTGGCCGACTCTTTGGCAGCGGTGTTCGCCTCGCCCTCATGGCGAGCGGCGTCTCGTAACTTCATCCGGGCATTGGATTCAGACTTCGTCCCCGAGGCAGCAGCGCGCTCGCGCGTCGCCATGGCTCGCTTGTCAGCCTCCTTGGTTCGTGCGGCGGCTGACCTTTTCTCCGCGTCCAGTCGCTGGGCACGCTTGCGCTCGAGCTGGGCGCGATAGACCGAGGAACTCATGCGCCGAACCTACCTGGGACCTGCGACGCTATCTTTCGAAGCTCCGCCGATTACACGAACGGATCCCTTAGTGATGGCGCGGATCCGGGGTGTCGGCCGCAGGGGCGAACTCGGGAGCTTGCCGAGGGAATGGGCGCGCCGTGATGACGGTCGCGATGGCCCCCGCGACGGTGACGAGCAGAAACGGCAAGGCGAGCCACGAATCTGGCTCAAAGATCAGCTGCTGGATTCCGATGAGCCCGGCCGAGGCAACGAGAAGTGCCTCCCACCAGTAGGACCCCATCCACCACCCGATAGCCGCCAGGGCGACGAATCCGATCGTGCTCGCCCATGCCCACGGGGTCGCGGCAATGATCCGCTTGTTCGCTTCAGCCGTTCGCTCGAAGTGACCCATCTCGAAGATGGCGTTCCCAGCGATGCCGACGTTAATCAGGACCGCCAGCAGCCACGAGGCGAGGGCGGCAAGGCCGGCCACGCCCAACGCGTCCGCAGAAGGTCCCCGGTGGTCGGCGCCCAGATGCGATCGCTGCTGCCAAGCCCCCACCCTCCGTTGCGTCACCCTATGGCACACCCGCGCAGCGTGCCCGCGAAGCCCACGAGCGATCCCTCAGCGAGCACTTCAGGCTCGGCCGCATGCCAGACTTCCGCCATGCATCTCGACGGTCGCGTTGTCGGCCAAGCGCTCGCCAGTCGGCTCCGTCCCGTCCTGTTGGAACACGGGTTCCATCGATTTCACGGACGGAACGCTTGGCGCCGCTCTGATTTCACGGTCGGATTGATCTCGTTTCCTTCCATGAACGCGTATGTCGCTGCCGGCGTTGGCTGCACGACGTACTCGTTCAGCGGCGCGGCCGGCGTCTACTACCCGGCCCTGGATCATGGTGCACCCGTCGAGTGGCCGCGGGATTACCAGCTGACCTTCCGTGGGGTGCTGGGGAAGACAATCCGCCAGCCGTACTTCCATCCGTCCGGGATCAGTGACGGTAGTGATCGAGCTGATGTCTGGCACGTGCTGGAGGACGGAAGCAATCTCGAAGTGGTCGTCGAGGACGCCGTCGAAACCGTGCTGGCGCAGGCTGTGCCGTTCATCGACCGTCTCGACGATCCGCGTCAGGCGATGCAGTCGCTGCTTCACGAAGAGGGACGAAACCCGGGGTTCGGCAGCCTCGGACTCCTGTCGGCAGGTCGCGGTTCAGAGCAGCACACTCAGGACGTCGACCGGCTCAGGGCACTACTCGGATGAGTTGATTTGCACTCAAACGATCCCTCAGCGCGACCGCGCCCGATGCAAGTTTGAGACGGTTTCTCCTGGCCGGACATCCATCATTAGGTGATCCGACAGGAGTGGAATGGCTGACGATGCGGAGCTGTTGAGGCGGGCGCGTGAGGGCGACATGCGTGCGCTGTCGGCGCTCTACGAGCAGTACTGCCGAGTGGTGTTCGCGCGCGCCTTCCTTGAAACGGGTTCGCGCGCCGACGCTGAAGAGCTCATGCAGGATGTGTTCCTGCTGCTGTGGAAGAAGCGACGGAAGATCCAGTTCGCCGGAACCTCGGCCCTGCCATGGTTGCTCGTGTGTACGCGGCACCTGTCCGCCAATCGCCGCCGACACAATCACCGACGCACGACCCAGGCGCTGCCTGCCGACCTGCGGACCGGCGCGGATTCCGAGCCCGAAGCCAAGGCGGTTCGCGCACAGCTCATGGCCCGCATCGATGCGTCGGTCGCGCGACTCGAACCCATCGACCAAGAGATCCTGCGTCTGTGCGCCGTCGAAGGACTCACATACCAAGAAGCGGCCGACGCACTCGGCATCAGCCATGGCTCGGTCCGCAATCGGCTGGGCCGGGCCCGGGCAGTGCTGCGCGCGGATGCTGCTGCGTACACGGAAGGGGGAAGCTGATGCGATCCATCGAACCGACCGAACAAGAGTTCGCCGCGCTCGGGCAGGCGCTGCTGGCGCGTGCCGCGACCGAGGATCGGCGACGCACACTGCAGCGGCGGGCCACGATCGCGGGCGCGATCGGGCTGGTCGGCATCGCCGGAATGGGGGCCGCATGGGCTGCACTGGCCAACCCCGTCCTGAGGGACAGCGCCGCGTACTGCTACAGCGAACCGGACCAGAACTCCGCGTTCGTTACGGTCGGGGCACCCGACGCCGAAGCACCCGACGGCACCACCCGCCAACAGGAAGCCGAGGCAGTCGATATGTGCGCGGCGGTGTGGCGGATCGGCGCCGTCGGCCCCCACGCCACTCAACCGCCTGTCGACGGGATCGAGTACGAGGTCCCAACGCTCGAGGCATGCCTCCGCCTGGACGGTGTGACCGCGGTGTTCCCGAACGAGCAACGCGAAGCACACGAGCCGTTCTGCCGGCGACTCGGCCTCGCCCCGACCGACTGAACAGGACACAGAACGTGGATGATCCCGCTGCAGAGCCGCCCGCCGCCTCACCTCGAGTTCCGGCTCCGGTCGACCTCACCGCCTACCTGCCGGACCCCGCCGACGAACCTAGCTGCTGACAGCACCGCCGCCCGGCAGCCGGCCCGCCGGCGACGCACAGATGATCCCTCAGCGAGACCGTCGAGCGGTCTTACGGCGTCTTCGCTTGCGGCTCGAGTCTGCGGGCGTGTCGGGCTGCGATCGCGATTACCGCGATGACGGCGACGAGCACTGCGACCTGCGCGATCGCGATGCCGATGTCGGCCCCGGGGATCGGCAGGGCTGCCGCGGCGATGTCGCCGATCAGCATGTAGCTGAACAGCGCGAGGAGCGCACTGAGTGAGATGCCGGTGGCGAGGGGCGTGCGCCAGGGCAGCGCGGCGATCACGCCGAAGCCGACGATCAGCACCGTCGTGGGCAAGCTCGGTCCGAGCCAGCCGAACAGGGCCGCCAGTAGGGAGAGGCAGAGCTGGGTAGCGACGGTGCCGAGTGCGATCCAGCGGGCGGCAGCGTTGCGCCCGGTGGCTGCCGCGGCAAGCGCCACGACGAAGAGCCCGGCGACGATCACAGTCGGATTGCTGAAGGGTCCCAACGCTCCCGGGTAGACCACGCCGGGCGACCAGGTGATCACCGACACGTCGAACAGCAGGAACGCGACCGCGAGCACCAGCGGGACGATTACGGCAGCCCGCCGGCCCTCTGCCACGCCGAACCGGTGCCGCAGGCCACCGATGGCCAGCGCGAACCGGTCGCCGAGCCGTGGGCGGGCGTCGCCGCGCGCGTCGGCCTGGTCGAGCAGGATGCCAACGACCACCGCCTCATGCTCGGCACGCCACTCGGCGGGGTACCACCGCAGCATCCGCCGGTATCGTTCCGCCCGCCCCGTCTCGTCCATTCGTCCACTTCCGTTCATGCCAGCTGCGTTCACTGCGCTGTTGCCGATCTCAAGCCCAACCGGATCCGGGCAAGTCGCGCGGCGGTCTCCATGCGTTCCAGCTCAGCCGCGACGGCCTGCTCGCCGAGCTCAGTGATGCGGAAGTACCGGCGAAGCCGACCGTCGACCGCTTCGTCACCGTCCGCGGCCACGAGCCCCTCCCGCTGCAGACGCTCAAGGACCGCGTACAACGTCGCCACCTTCAACTCCACGCGCCCGTCCGAGGCGTCGCGGACCTCGCGGATCAGCGCGTAACCGTGCCGGCGTCCGCCGCTCAGGGAAACCAGCGTCCAGAACGTCGGCTCCCGCATCTCAGACCTCATGACAGCGAGAATACTCAACTAGATGGAATATTAGAAGCCTGCCCCTGAACCGACAGGCGATCCCTCAGCGCACAGGAGCGCCGCTCGGAGGCGCCGCCCTCGATGCGGTGGTGATCCTAGAAGCCGGTGACTAGCAGCGTGAAGACGGCTCCGGCGACACCGAGCGCGATGAGCACTCCCATCGCGGTCCGACCAGCCCACGCGGGCATCGTGACGCGAACCACGCTCGCAGCCAAGGCAGTGAACCCGACGATCATGGCCCAGACGGCGGCTGTGCCAGGTCGAAGGGAAAGTGGCGGGCACACCTGAACTCCGTTGCAGGCTTGGGGCCACTGTCCGATGAAGAGGATCAAGAGGCACAGGGCAGCCCCGATCACGAGGGGCCGGATGGCTCTGGGAAGTGCAGGCGCTGGCCGAGTGGGCTCGAGGTCAGAACGGGTCATGGCTGATCCTTATCCACCCGGGCCGCGCCCTGCCATGGCTCCGCGATGGTCGTTGCCAAATCGATCCGCTTCTGCTCGCTGCGTTTCGTGACTCCGTTGCCCTCCAGCTGCGTCGCCTGCACTTCGACCGAGCGCTGGCCTCGATACTGCTCGACGCGCCAGAGAGCCTCACGTCGACGCCCGAAGAAGTTAGCCACCGGAACATCTTGCAGCACGTCCCACAGCGATCCACCGCTCTCAGGACTCGACTACGCGGGCAGGAAGATCAGGGACTGGAGCCCGGGTATACCCCAACCTGGATCGTGGTGGGCACCCAGGTGGGCGCTGCGGTCCTTGCGATCGGAGTAGTCGCGCTCATCGCTGTGTGGATCATCGCTCTGCGACAACGAGCGAAAGGCTAGCGAGAAACCGCTGAGCATGATCTGCCGGCGGCGGGCCCAGCTGAGGCGGGCTGGCCGCCGGCAGATTCTCGGTCAGGGTCATCCCAGCACGGCCCGCCGCGGACCTGCCGCGAATCGGGCACCAGGTTTCGTCTAGCAGATCCGAATCCGCGACGCCCCACCATTTTGGAGACATGCCCTAGTCCTGTTGCCGCCACGCCGCTAGCAGCTCCGTGAACTGGCGCAAGTTGATCTCGCTCGCGCGTGCATCGTCGAGCTCATCCTCGACCGTCGCTGTTGAGCGATCCGCGTCCACCAGAACATTGAATGTGTTGTAGGTGAAATAGCGGCACCCGCTTCTCGCTTGCTCAATCGCAGTCAGCAACTCGATTCGAATGTGTTCATTCAGCTCACTCGCGAGGAACTCGTGCAGAGGCGTGCCGGACATGAGTGGAGCCCCCTCAAGTGTCAGAGTCAGTCGAGATCGACGCTAAGCCAAATCGAGCGTGGGGTGCACGAGCCGGGTCCCTGAACCGCGATCGTCTTGGGCGCCCGGTAGCCGGTCCATTATCGCCGCTGGCAGTTCGCTCATTCAGGTGAGACGAATCCGGCATCTGTGCTTCCCGATAGACCCGCCCGATGCCGCGCCCGAGGAGGGTAGGCCAGCTGCGACGCCTCGGCTTTGCGCGATCAACCTGCGGGACAGCAGGTCATGGATGCTACTCGTCCCGTCATTGCTCACGTTTTTCCCGCAAGCGGACGTCACGGCGATGACGCCGTTCTGATCACATTGCCCATCTCCACCGCGCATCGATTGGCCTCGAATGCGTGAGCCGCCTCCCCCTGCGGCGCTAACTGAAAATGGGAAGGTCGGCTTGGCAAGGGCCGGCTCGCCGGAGGTCCGCGAGTTCCACACGGACGATCGGCTCAGCGTCCGAGCGCGGACCTAGCATGGGGCCTGCAGGCCTTGGTCAACGCATTTCGGGAGGACGGAGAGAAATGGCAAGCATCGAGGCGTACTCCACCAAGGCGGGCAAGAGGTACCGAGTTCGGTATCGGAAGCCAGACCATAGTGCAGGCGCAAAGCGTGGCTTCCGGACGAAACGCGAGGCAGAGCTGTACCTCGCGTCAATCGAGGTCTCGAAGGCACGCGGCGAGTTCGTCGAAGTATCCGCGTCGCGCGCGACGATCGCTGAGCTGGGCGCTGCCTGGCTGGCCACGCAAACGCATCTGAAGCCCTCGACGCACCGCGTCGTAGCTGACGCCTGGCGGCTACGCGTCGAGCCGAGATGGGGAAGATACCCCGTCTCTGCGATCCAACACAGCGAGGTCCAGGGTTGGGTGGCTGAGCTTTCTGGCGCCCGCTCGCCAACAGTGGTGATCCGGACCTTCGGTGTACTCGCCGCAATCTTGGATGTGGCTGTGCGTGACAGACGTATCCTGTCGAACCCGGCGCGCGGCGTCACGTTGCCTCGGAAGCAACGAAAGCGACACGTCTACCTCTCTCACGCGCAGGTCCACCGACTTGCAAGCGAGGCGGGGCCGCGGAGGGCCCTCGTCTTGGCCCTCTCCTATACCGGCCTTCGCTGGGGTGAGATCGCAGCGTTGCGAATCCGGAGTGTTGACTTCGAGCGTCGTCGGATCGACGTCAGCGAGAATGCAGTCGAGGTTGATGGCGTGATCCACCTCGGAACACCAAAGACACACAAGAGTCGCTCAGTTCCGTTACCGAGATTCCTGCATCCTCACCTGCTCGATCAGGCAGGAGGACGCCCTCCCGAGGACCTCCTCTTCCCTGGACCGAACGGCGAGCATATGCGCAGGACACGCACGAGCACAGGTTCCAAGTCGTGGTTCAAGACAGCGCTACGAAACGCCGAGCTCGAGCCGATGACAATTCACGACCTTCGGCATACAGCTGCCTCGCTAGCCGTGAGCGCCGGCGCCAACGTCAAGGCGGTCCAGCGCATGCTCGGGCATGCCTCCGCGGCCATGACCCTCGACGTCTACAGCGACCTGTTCGACGATGACCTCGACGCCGTTTCAGACCGTCTCGATCAGGCTGTGGCCGCTGCGGATGTGTCCAATTTGTGTCCGTAGGCGAGCCCTGCATAACGACAGAGTCCCAACTCGCCCGGAATTGCGGGGCGGTTGGGACTCTTCAGGAGCGGAGACGGCGGGATTTGAACCCGCGGTCCCCTTACGGGGACTCCACCTTAGCAGGGTGGTGCACTCGACCGGACTATGCGACGTCTCCTCGTGAACGCCCGAAGGCGAACGCGACTGCCATCATAACCGGCATCCCGCCGAAAACACGATTCGACCGGTGCGGATGCCGGAGCGTGCGCTGCGCGCGGGGCTACTGGTCGGCGAGCGTGCGGCCGGCCGAGCAGCGGGTCTCGGCGGCGGTCTGACCCGTGACGTCGCTCGGCAGCGCCTGCTGCGTCGGCTCCGGGGGCGTCGTCTCGGCGGGAGCGTCGGTCGTCGGCTCCTCGGCGGGCGTCTCCTCCGTCGGCGTCTCGGCGACGGGCTGCTCGGCCGGGTTCGCGTTCGGGTCGCCCGTCGAGGTGAAGGTCGCCTCCTCACCCGCGTTCGGGTCGAACACGACCGGGGTGTCGTTCTGGAGTGCGAGGTTGACCACCTCGGCCGACTCGGTGGGCGCCACGCCGCCGTCGACGTAGCCGGTCGGGTACTGGACGAACGCGATCTTCGAGAGGTCGGTGTCCTTCAGCGCCTTCGCGATCGAGACCATGCGGGTCGGGTCGTTCAGGCTGTCGGAGAGCTGCATGTTCGCGAGGGCGGCCTTCGCGATGCCGTAGAGCTTCACGGGGTCGGTGTACGTGCCGTCGCTCTGCAGCTTGCGCGCGAGCGCCGACAGGAACACCTGCTGGTTCGAGATGCGGCCGAGGTCGGAGCCGTCGCCGACGCCGTGCCGGGTGCGGAGGAACTGCAGGGCGTCGATGCCGGCGAGGGTGTGCGTACCGGGATCGAGGAACATGCCGGTGTACTCGTCCTCGATGGGCTCGGCCACGCACACGTCGACGCCGCCCACGGCCTCGGAGAGGCCGGCGACGCCCATGAACTGCACGACCCCCGCGAACGGGATCGTCACGCCCGTGAGCTGCTCGACCGTCTTCACGACGCACGGCACGCCGCCGTAGGAGAGCACCGTGTTGATCTTGACGTCGTACTGCTCCCAGAGCTCGTCGCCGGACTCGGGGTCGGTGCACCCGGCGGGAACGTCGATGAACATGTCGCGGGGGAAGCTGATGACCTCGACGTGCGAGTGGTCCTCCGAGATGTGCATGAGCATCGTCACGTCGTTGAGGACCGCGGTCTCCTCGTCGGGATCGCCGAACCCCGTACCCTGGCCCGCGCGGCTGTCGCTGCCGATGACGAGCAGGTTCACGCCGCCCTCGATCGCACCGACGTCGGGCACGCCGTCGAGCACCTCCTCGTTGCCGAGCGTGACCGTCGGCTTCGCCGTCGCGGCGAGGTCGAACGCGGCGTAGGCCGCGACGGCCGCGCCGGAGGTGAGGACCACTGCGACGACCGAGGCCAGCGCCTTCGTGACCGTCGCCCAGACGCCGTTGCGCCGGAGGCGCCCGTGGCGAGTGCTCGAGGCGGCGTCGGGTTGCGAGGGAGGCTGCGGGGGGCGGCTCACTCGGTCTCCTCTCGGGGTCTCGGTCGGGCTCTGGGGCAAGGGTTGATCTCGGCGGAGGGCGTGGGATTCGAACCCACGAGGCATTGCTGCCCACTGGTTTTCAAGACCAGCTCCATCGGCCGCTCGGACAGCCCTCCTCGCCCGGCACACCGCCGGACCGCGCTTCCGCGGCACGTCGATGGGCTGGACAGGCCCCGATTCTAGCCGAACCGTATTCCCAACAGGTTTCCACGTCGCGGCTGTGAGCGTGCTGAACCACCCGCGCGGATACTCGCGCGAAATGCCGGATCAGCCCGAATTCGCCGCCGCGCAGCGCACGTCGGCCGCGGTCTGCCCGCTCACGTCGCCGGGCAGCGCCTCGGCCGGCGGCTCCGTACTCGGGGCCGGTGTCGCCGTCCCCGACGGCGCG
>NZ_SDPL01000020.1 GCF_004135055.1 Agromyces binzhouensis
TCCTCGCGAACGAGGTCGTGCCCGCGCGGGCCGAGCTCGTCCGGAAGGCCGTCGCGCCCGTCCCGCTCGACGTCCCGGTCCTCGTGGGCGACGGCCGGGAGCTCGATCCCGTCGCGCCCGGCGGCGAGCGCGGCTTCGACCGGATCCTCCTCGATGCGCCGTGCACGGGCCTCGGCGCGCTGCGCCGCCGTCCCGAGGCGCGGTGGCGGAAGTCGCCGTCGGATGTCGCCGAGCTGACCCGGCTGCAGGGCGAACTGGCGGATGCCGCCTTCGCGGCGCTCGCCCCCGGCGGCGTGCTCGCGTACGTCACGTGCTCGCCGCACACCGCCGAGACCCACGGAACGCTGGGCCGCGCGCTCGATCGATGGGGCGACGCGGCGGAGGCGCTCGACACGGCCGCCGTCGTGCAGGGACTGGCGCGGCATCCGCTCGACCTCGCCGGCGACGGCCGTGCGGTGCAGCTGTGGCCCCACCGGCACGGCACCGACGCGATGTTCATCGCCCTCGTGCGCAAGCGCTGAGTCGGTCGCCGCTCGCCGGTAGGGTTGCGGCATGGCGACGCGCATCAACCCGAGCATCCTCGCGGCCGATTTCGCGAACCTCGAGCGGGAACTCGGGCGGATCGGCACCGCCGACCTCGTGCACGTGGACATCATGGACAACCACTTCGTGCCGAACCTCACCTTCGGCCTGCCGATGGTGCAGCGACTCCAGCAGGTGAGTCCGATCCCGCTCGACGTGCACCTCATGATCGACGACCCCGACCGCTGGGCGCCCGGCTACGCCGAGGTGGGCGCGGCGTCCGTGACCTTCCACGCCGAGGCGGTGAACGAGCCCGTCGCGCTGGCCCGGCACCTGCGGGCGATCGGGGCGCGCGCGGGCATCGCCCTGAAGCCGGGCACGGATGCCGCGCCCTACCTCGACCTCCTGCCCGAGTTCGACCAGGTCCTCATCATGACCGTCGAGCCGGGGTTCGGCGGGCAGTCCTTCATCTCCGAGACGATGCCGAAGCTCCGCCGCGTCGCGGATGCGGTGGCCGCGGCCGGACTCGACGTCTGGCTCCAGGTCGACGGCGGCATCACCGTCGACACGATCGGGATCGCCGCGGAGGCCGGCGCCGACACGTTCGTCGCCGGGTCCGCGGTGTATCGCGGCGTTCCCGAGGAGCGGATCGCGGAACTCCGCGCCGCGGTCGCGTCACACCGCCACGAGCCCCGGCGCGACCCCGCTAGTCTGGACGGGTGAAGACCTTCGACGACCTCTTCGTCGAGCTCCAGGACAAGGCCCGCACCCGCCCCGAGGGCAGCGGCACCGTTCGTCAGCTCGACGCCGGCGTGCACGCCATCGGGAAGAAGATCGTCGAGGAGGCGGCCGAGGTCTGGATGGCCGCCGAGTACCAGAGCGACGACGAGACGGCGGAGGAGATCTCGCAGCTCCTCTACCACCTGCAGGTGCTGATGCTCGCCAAGGGCCTGGCGCCTGCAGACGTGTACCGACATCTCTGATCACGCCATGACCGCAGATCAGTTCCGTCGACACGAAAGCCAGGGAATGCTCCGAATCGCCGTGCCCAACAAGGGTTCGCTCTCCGAGACCGCCGCGCAGATGCTCCACGAGGCCGGGTACACCGGCCGCAGGGACTCACGCGAACTCGTGGTCGCCGACCCCCGCAACGGGGTCGAGTTCTTCTACCTCCGTCCCCGCGACATCGCGACCTACGTGGGATCCGGCGCACTCGACGTCGGCATCACCGGGCGCGACCTGCTGCTCGACTCCGGCAGCGAGGCCGTCGAGATCGCCCCGCTCGGCTTCGGCGACTCGACCTTCCGGTTCGCGGGCCCGCCCGGCGCGTACGCCGAGCTGGCCGACCTCGAGGACGTTCGCGTCGCGACGAGCTATCCCGGCCTGGTCGGCGACTTCCTCGCCCGCCACGGCGTGACGGCGAAGCTCGTGAAGCTCGACGGCGCCGTCGAGTCGGCCGTTCGGCTCGGCGTGGCCGACGCCGTCGCCGACGTCGTCTCCACGGGGTCGACGCTGCGGAAGGCGGGCCTGGACATCTTCGGCCCGGTGATCCTCGACTCCGAGGCCGTGCTCATCGGCTCCGGCGTGGAGCGCCCCGGCACGCAGACCCTGGTGCGGCGGCTGCAGGGCGTCCTCGTCGCCCGCCAGTACGTCCTCGTCGACTACGACGTGCCCGTGGCCAAGCTCGAGGCGGCGACCGCCGCGGCGCCCGGGTTCGAATCGCCCACGGTCTCGCCCCTGCACGATCCCGAGTGGGTGGCCGTCCGCGTGATGATCCCCAGGATCGAGACGAACCACGTCATGGACGCCCTGTACGAGCTGGGCGCGCGCGCGATCCTCGTGAGCGCGATCCACGCCGCCCGGTTGTAGGGAGCAAGGCATGTCCCTCGCCGTCCGTGTGATCCCGTGCCTCGACGTGGCCGGCGGCCGCGTCGTCAAGGGCGTCAACTTCCTGAACCTCCGCGACGCCGGCGACCCCGTCGAACTCGCCGCACGGTACGCCGAGCAGGGGGCCGACGAGCTCACCTTCCTCGACGTCACGGCGACGGTCGACGACCGCTCCACGACGTTCGACATGGTGCGCCGCGTCGCCGAGCAGGTGTTCATCCCGCTCACGGTCGGCGGCGGCGTCCGCTCCGTGGGCGACGTCGCACGTCTCCTCGGCCACGGCGCGGACAAGATCGGCGTGAACAGCGCGGCGATCGCGCGCCCCGAGCTCATCGCCGAGATCGCCGACCGGTTCGGTGCACAGGTGTGCGTGCTCTCGCTCGACGTCAAGCGGTCCGACCGCACCGAGTCGGGCTTCGTCGTGACGACCCACGGCGGCCGCACCGAGACCGACCTCGACGCGCTCGCCTGGGCGCGCCGGGCGATCGACCTCGGTGCCGGCGAGCTGCTCGTGAACTCCATCGACGCCGACGGCACGAAGCAGGGCTTCGACCTGGAACTCGTCCGGCTCATGCACGAGCTCTCGAGCGTCCCGGTGATCGCGTCCGGCGGCGCCGGCGCGCTCGAGCACTTCGCGCCCGCGATCGAGGCCGGCGCCGACGCCGTGCTCGCGGCATCCGTCTTCCACAACGGCGAACTCACCATCGGCGAGGTCAAGCAGGCCCTCGCCGCCGACGGAAGGGTCGTGCGATGACCTACCACGACGACGAGGAGCTCGAGCGCGACGCGGAAGCCTGGGCGCCCGACGCGACCGCGGTCGATCGCGCCGCGTTCAACGCCGACGGACTGCTGCCCGCCGTCATCCAGCAGTGGGACACGGGCGAGGTGCTGATGCTCGGCTGGATGGACCGCGAGGCCATGCGACGGACCCTCACCGAGGGCCGCGTCACCTTCTGGTCGCGGTCGCGCCGGGAGTACTGGAGGAAGGGCGACACGTCCGGCCACGCGCAGTACGTGCGATCGGCGGCGCTCGACTGCGACGCCGACACCCTGCTCGTGCAGGTCGAGCAGGTCGGCGTCGCCTGCCACACCGGCACCCGCACGTGCTTCGACGGCGACCCGCTGCAGGTCGTCGCCGGCGCGCCCGACCCCGACCAGCCGCCCGGAGGAGCACGATGACGGCCGCCCGCACCGCCACGACCCGGTTCGACGAGTTCACGACCCTGCTGCCGGGGCGGCGCGTCATACCGGTCGTGCGCGAGCTCTTCGCCGACGGCGAGACGCCGGTCGGCATCTACCGGAAGCTCGCCGGGGGCCGCCCCGGCACCTTCCTGCTCGAGTCCGCCGAGCAGGGGGGCATCTGGTCGAGGTACTCGTTCGTCGGGGCGGCGTCCCACGGCGTCCTCACCGACCGCGACGGCCGCGTCGAATGGCTCGACTACGGGATGTCGCGCGAGCGCGCCCTCGGCGAGGCATCCGACGACCTCGCCCCGCTCGCCGCGCTCGCGTCCCTCTACGCGCGCTGGCGGACGGAGGACGTCCCGGGCGCCCCGCCGCTCACCGGCGGGCTCGTCGGCTTCATCGGCTGGGAGGCGATCCGCCAGATCGAGCACCTGCCGAACCGCCCGCCCGCCGACTACGACGTGCCAGGACAGGCGTTCGCGTTCGTGTCCGAGCTCGTCGTGATGGACCACCGCACGGGGACCGTGCAGCTCGTGGCATCCGTGCTCAACGACCGCGACGAGCCCGCCGACCGGCTCTGGAGCGACGCGCAGGCACGGCTCGACCGCATGCAGGCGGCACTCGCCGAGCCGGCGGAGGCGCACCTCGCCGAGATCGACCTCTCGCGCGCGGCCGAACCGCGGTACCGCACCGAGAAGGCCGACTTCCTCGCGGCGGTCGAGCGGTCGAAGGAGTACATCCGCGAGGGCGACATCTTCCAGGTCGTCGTCTCGCAGCGCTTCGAGCAGGAGGCGACGGCCCACCCGATCGACGTCTACCGCGTGCTCCGCAGCCTCAATCCGAGCCCGTACATGTACCTGCTGCACCTCGAGGACGTCGCCGGGGATCCGTACTGGATCGTCGGCTCGTCGCCCGAGGCGCTCGTCAAGGTCGAGGACGGTCGCGTCTACACGCATCCCATCGCCGGCTCGAAGCCGCGCGGCGCGACCCCCGAGGACGACGCCGACTTCGAGGCCGAGCTCATCGCCGACCCCAAGGAGCAGGCCGAGCACCTCATGCTCGTCGACCTCGCCCGCAACGACCTCGCGAAGGTGTGCACCGCCGGGACGGTCGAGGTCACCGAGTTCATGCGCGTCGAGCGGTTCAGCCACATCATGCACCTCGTCTCCTCCGTCGAAGGCGACCTCGCGCCCGACGCCAACGCGGTCGACGTGTTCCGCGCGACCTTCCCGGCGGGCACGCTCTCGGGCGCCCCGAAGCCGCGGGCGCTCGAGATCATCGACGAACTGGAGCCCGCACAGCGGGGCGTGTACGGGGGAGTCGTGGGCTACTTCGGCTTCGGCGGCGATGCCGACCTCGCGATCGCGATCCGCACCGCGACGATCATCGGCAGCGTCGCGCGCGTGCAGGCGGGAGGCGGTCTCGTGGCCGACTCGAACCCCGAGTCGGAGTACCAGGAGTCGGTGAACAAGGCCGCCGCGCCGCTCCGCGCGGTCGCGGTCGCGAACGCGATGCGGCCGGTCGAGCGGGCGTGATCGTGCACGCGCGACGGGTGAAGCTGCTCGCGATCCTCGGAATCCTCCTCGGGTCCGGGCTCGCGCTGCTCGCCTGGAGCCAGGCCTGGTACTCGGCGACCCTCGTCGACGGTGCGGCCACGGGCTCGGCGACGACCCTGGAGGTGAGCGGCCAGTCCGCATCGCCCGCGCTCTCCGCGCTCGCGTTGGCCGGGTTCGCACTCGCGGGCGCGCTCACGATCGCGGGTCCCGTGATCCGGGTCGTGCTCGGCCTCCTCGCCGCCCTGCTCGGCGGGTGCGTCGTGCTCGCCGCATCGATCACGATCGCCGGCCCCGTGGCGGCCGTGTCGTCGGCGGTGGCGGAGGCCACCGGCGTCGCCGGCGCCGAGTCGACCGCAGGGCTCGTCGCGGACGTCGTCGCGTCGCCATGGCCGACGATCGCGGTGATCGGGGGCGTCATCGTGGTCCTCGCGGGGGTGACGGTCGTCGTGACCGCGCGCGCCTGGCCGACGTCGCGCCGGTACGGAGGCGGTGTGCGGATGACGGCCGACGCCGACGCCGCCGTTCCGGCATCCGATCGCGCCGTCGACGCGTGGGACGACCTGAGCCGTGGCGACGACCCGACCGAGTCATCCGCGCCGGCGACCGACGACGAGCCCGACCGCGCTGCCGACGACGGACCCGACCGCGCTGCCGACATCGCGCACGACGCCGCGTCGGACGGCCCGGCCGATGGCGACGAGCGTGCCGGGACCACCCGCTAGACTCTTCCCGGACCCCCGCACAGAAGGAGCACCATGAGCACTGAGCACGTTGACCCCGGCCACGGACACTCGCCCGCGGCGTGGACGGCCGTGGTGATCATGCTCCTCGCCTTCACGATCGGCACCGTCGCCTTCTTCCTCGACGTGCAGTGGCTCGTGTGGGCGTCGGTGGTGCTCCTCGTCGTCGGCCTCGTGGTCGGGTGGGCGCTCGCCCGCGCGGGCTACGGCGTCGACGGCGACAAGGTCGCGCCCAAGGCGCACTGACGCGTGCTCGCCGAGCTCACCGCGAACGCCGTCGCCGACGCCGAAGCGCGTCGTGCCGTCCGGCCGATGGCCGAGGTCGAGGCCGCAGCACTCGCACGTCCGGCCGCGCTCGACGCGCTCGTCGCCCTCGCCCCGTCCGACCGGGTCAAGGTCATCGCCGAGATCAAGCGATCGAGCCCGTCGCGCGGCTCGCTCGCCGCGATCGACGACCCCGCCGCACTCGCCCGGACGTACGAACTCGGCGGCGCGAGCGCCGTCAGCGTCCTCACGGAGGGACGCAAGTTCGGCGGCTCGCTCGCCGACCTCGAGTCGGTGCGGGCCGCGGTCTCGCTCCCGATCCTCCGCAAGGACTTCATCGCGACGGCCTACCAGGTGTTCGAAGCGCGCGCCGCAGGCGCCGACATGGTGCTCCTCATCGTCGCCGCGCTCGACGACGCGACCCTCGCCGAGCTCCACGGGCTCATCACCGAACTCGGCATGACGCCGCTCGTCGAGACGCACTCCGCGGAGGAGCTCGACCGCGCCGCCCGGATCGGCGCGAAGCTCATCGGCGTCAACGCCCGCGACCTCACCACGTTCGAGCTCGACCGCGACCTGTTCGGCCGCATCGTCGATCGCTTCCCCGACGGGGCGATCAAGGTCGCCGAGTCGGCCGTGCTCTCGGCGGCGGATGTCGCGCACTACCGTGCGGCGGGCGCCGACGCGGTCCTCGTGGGCGAAGCGCTGGTGACGGGCGACCCCATCTCGAACCTCTCTGCATTCCTGGCGGTGTGACATGGCCCTGCGTGCCCAGACCGGTCCCTACTTCGGCGAGTTCGGCGGGCGCTTCGTCCCCGAATCCCTCGTCGCGGCCCTCGACGAGCTCTCCGAGGCGTACACGCTCGCGAAGCTCGACCCGGCGTTCGGCGACGAGCTCGCCGACCTCGGTCGCAACTACACGGGGCGACCGTCGATCATCACCGAGGTGCCGCGCTTCGCCGAGCACGCGGGCGGTGCGCGGGTCATCCTCAAGCGCGAGGACCTGAACCACACCGGCTCGCACAAGATCAACAACGTGCTCGGGCAGGCGCTGCTCACCAAGCGGATCGGCAAGAAGCGCGTCATCGCCGAGACCGGGGCCGGACAGCACGGCGTCGCGACCGCGACCGCGGCAGCGCTCTTCGGACTCGACTGCACCATCTACATGGGCGAGGTCGACACCGAGCGCCAGGCGCTGAACGTCGCGCGCATGCGCCTGCTGGGTGCCGAGGTCGTCGCCGTGAAGACGGGCTCGCGCACGCTCAAGGACGCGATCAACGATGCGATGCGCGACTGGGTCACGAACGTCGAGACGACGAACTACATCTTCGGCACGGTGGCCGGCCCGCACCCGTTCCCCGAGATGGTCCGCGACTTCCAGAAGATCATCGGCGAGGAGGCGCGCCAGCAGGTGCTCGACCTGACGGGCGCCCTGCCGACCGCGGTCGCCGCGTGCGTCGGCGGCGGGTCGAACGCGATCGGGATCTTCCACGCGTTCCTCGACGACGCCGACGTCGCGCTCTTCGGCTTCGAGGCGGGCGGCGAGGGCGTCGAGACGCCGCGGCATGCGGCGACCATCTCGAAGGGACGCCCCGGCGTGCTCCACGGCGCGCGCAGCTACCTGCTCCAGGACGACGACGGCCAGACCATCGAGTCGCACTCGATCTCGGCCGGGCTCGACTACCCGGGCGTCGGTCCCGAACACTCGTGGCTCGCGGCCCTCGGCCGCGCGACCTACCGGGCCGTGACCGACGACGACGCGATGCAGGCGCTGCGCCTGCTCACGAGGACCGAGGGCATCATCCCCGCCATCGAGTCGGCGCACGCGCTCGCGGGCGCGCTCGAGCTCGGCACCGAGCTCGGGTCGGATGCCACGATCCTCGTGAACCTCTCGGGTCGCGGAGACAAGGACATGGACACCGCCGCCCGATACTTCGGGCTGTACGACGGAGGCGAGCGGTGAGGAACGTCGGCGACGTCATCGCCCGGCGCAACGAGGAGGCGGCCGGCGCGCTGATCGGCTACCTGCCCGTCGGCTTCCCCACGCTCGACGCGAGCGTCGACGCGGCGGTCGCGCTCGTCGAGAACGGCGTCGACGTCCTGGAGCTCGGTCTGCCGTACTCCGACCCCGTCATGGACGGCACCGTGATCCAGGCGGCCACCCAGCAGGCGCTCGCCGGCGGGTTCCGGCTGGGGCACGGGTTCGAGGCGGTCCGGCGCGTCACCGAGCGCGTGGATGCGCCGGTGCTCCTCATGACCTACTGGAACCCGGTCGTGCAGTACGGCGTCGACCGGTTCGCCGACGACCTCGCCGCGGCCGGGGGAGCGGGACTCATCACGCCCGACCTCATCCCCGACGAGGCCGCGGACTGGATCGCGGCATCCGAGCGCACCGGGCTCGACCGCGTGTTCCTCGCGGCACCGACCTCGACCGACGCGCGACTCCGGAAGACGATCGACGCCAGCCGAGGGTTCGTCTACGCGGTCTCCACGATGGGCATCACCGGCGCACGCACCGACGTCGACCGGGCCGCACGCACGCTCGTCGGCCGGCTCCGCGACGCCGGCTCGAAGGCCAGCTGCGTCGGCGTGGGCATCTCCACCGCGGAGCAGGTCGCCGAGGTCCTCGAGTACGCGGAGGGCGCGATCGTCGGCTCGGCGCTCGTGAAGGCCCTCGCCGACGGCGGGGTCGACGCGGCCGGCGCACTCGCGGCGGAGCTCGCGCGCGGCACGTCTCGACAGTGAAGTAGTCTCGACGAGGCCGCCCCTCACGGCGCGCCCCGCAGCATCGACGAAAGGCAGAGCCCGGCGTGATCGCACCGCTCAGCATCCCGAGCCCCGACCCGGCGTGGCGCACGCTGGAGATCCCCGTCTTCGGACTGACGCTCAACATCCAGATGTACGCGCTGTGCATCCTCGCGGGCATCATCCTCGCCACGATCATCACCTCGCGCCGCCTCACCAAGCGCGGCGCCGAGCCGGGGATCGTGCTCGACGTGGTGCTCTGGGCGGTGCCGCTCGGCATCATCGGCGCGCGGCTCTACCACGTGTTCACGCACCCCGACGACTACTTCGCCGGTCAGGAGTGGTGGAAGGTCTTCGCGATCTGGGAGGGCGGCAACGCCATCTACGGCTCGCTGATCGGCGGCGCGGTCGGCGTCATCATCGCCTGCCGCCTCACCGGGCTCCGCTTCTGGTCCTTCGCCGACGCGCTGGCCCCGGGCCTGCTCGTCGCGCAGGCCGTCGGCCGCCTCGGCAACTGGTTCAACCACGAGCTCTTCGGCTGGCCGACCGACCTGCCCTGGGGCCTCGAGATCGGCAGCGACAACCCGGCCTTCCCGGCCGGCCTGCCCGAGGGCACGCTCTTCCACCCGACGTTCCTCTACGAGATCGTGTGGAACCTCCTCGGCGTCGTCGTCCTGCTGGGCCTCGAGCGCACGTTCCGCCTCCGTTGGGGCAAGATGTTCGGCGCCTACCTCATCTGGTACGGCGCGGGCCGGGCCGTCTTCGAGACGATCCGCGTCGACCCGAGCGAGATGTTCCTCGGCATCCGTTCCAACGTCTGGGCATCGTTCGCTGCGATCATCATCGGCATCGTCATCATCGTCGTCCAGAGCCGCCGCCACACCGGGATCGAGCCGAGCGTGTACCGTCCCGGGCGTGAATGGGTGCCGGCCGATGCTGAGGTAGACTCTGACGACACCGAGTCCGACACCGACTCTCTCGACGATGGCGTCGAGGGCGAGAACGCACACGGCGAGCCGGCTGCCACAAGCTCGAGCCGCTCGGCCTCCGAATAGGGGCCACGCCGATACCGCGTTCCCCATCGCTGCGCCGCACCTCGCGCCGCGTATCCTCCATCGTGGGCCGACGACGTCCCCGTTGCCACCGAGATACCGAGGACGGTCCAACGTGTCGCTTCCCCCTCCCCACTCCAGGTTCGGTCTGACCCCGCCCGCACAGGGCATGTACGACCCTGCCGCCGAGAAGGACGCCTGCGGGCTCGCGATGGTCGCGACCCTGCGCGGCACCGCAGGGCATGACATCATCACCGCGGCGCTCGACGCGCTGCGGAACCTCGAGCACCGGGGCGCGGTCGGCTCCGACGCGGGCACGGGCGACGGGGCGGGCATCATCACGCAGGTGCCCGACGCGTTCCTGCGCGAGGTCGTGGACTTCCCGCTCCCCGAGGCGGGCGCCTACGCGGTCGGCAACGCGTTCCTGCCCGTCGACCCGACGGCTCGCAGCCAGGTCAAGCAGCAGTTGCGTCGGATCGCGGCGTCAGAGGGCCTCGAGGTCCTCGGATGGCGCGAGGTCCCCGTCCGGCCCGACGAGCTCGGCACGCTCGCGCGGGCCGCGATGCCGGTCGTCCAGCAGATCTACGTTCGCAGTTCCGCG
Source organism: Agromyces binzhouensis (assembly GCF_004135055.1). Classification (GTDB taxonomy): domain Bacteria; phylum Actinomycetota; class Actinomycetes; order Actinomycetales; family Microbacteriaceae; genus Agromyces; species Agromyces binzhouensis. The sequence continues at coordinate 10,550 of NZ_SDPL01000020.1, forward strand.
ACGACCTCGGAGGGCGCCCACGTCACGGGCATCGCCCTCGACCGCCTGACGTTCCGGCTGCGCAAGCGCGCCGAGCGCGAGCTCGAGCTGTACTTCGCGTCGCTGTCGTGCCGCACGCTCGTCTACAAGGGCATGGTCACGACGCTGCAGCTCGAGCCCTTCTACCCCGACCTCTCCGACGAGCGGTTCGCCTCGAAGCTCGCGCTCGTCCACTCGCGGTACTCGACGAACACGTTCCCGTCGTGGCCGCTCGCGCAGCCGTTCCGGATGATCGCGCACAACGGCGAGATCAACACCATCCAGGGCAACCGCAACTGGATGCGCGCGCGTCAGTCGCAGCTCGAGTCCGAGGTCCTGGGCGACCTCGGCCCGGTCATGCCGATCGTCACGCCCGGGGCGAGCGACTCGGCATCGTTCGACGAGGTCGTGGAACTGCTCACCCTCGCCGGCCGGAGCCTTCCGCACGCCGTCATGATGATGGTGCCCGAGGCATGGGAGAAGCAGGCCGAGATCGACCCGGCGCGACGGGCGTTCTACGACTACCACTCGATGCTCATGGAGCCGTGGGACGGCCCGGCGGCGATCGTGTTCACCGACGGCACGCTCGTCGGCGCGACGCTCGACCGGAACGGGCTCCGTCCCGGCCGCTACCTCGTGACCGACGACGGGCTCGTCGTCCTCGCGAGCGAGATCGGCGTCATCGACCTCCCGCAGCGCCGCGTCGTGCGCAAGGGCCGCCTGCAGCCCGGTCGGATGTTCCTCGTCGACACGGAGGCCGGCCGCCTCATCGAGGACGACGAGATCAAGGCCGAGCTCGCGGCATCCGCCCCCTGGCAGGACTGGCTCGACGAGGGCCGCATCCGCCTCGCGGACCTGCCGGAGCGCGAGCACATCGTGCACCCGCCGGCCTCCGTCAACCGCCGGCAGCGCACGTTCGGGTACACGGAGGAGGAGGTCAAGGTCCTCCTCGCGCCGATGGCGAAGGTCGGCCAGGAGCCGATCGGCGCCATGGGCTCCGACACCCCGATCGCCGTGCTCTCGCAGCGGCCGCGCCTGCTCTTCGACTACTTCACCCAGCAGTTCGCCCAGGTGACGAACCCGCCGCTCGACTCCATCCGGGAGCAGGTCGTCACCTCGCTGTCGACCTCGCTCGGGCCGGAGCGGAACCTGCTGACCGCGGGGCCCGAGCACGCCCGGCAGGTGTCCCTCGACTTCCCGGTCATCGACAACGACCAGCTCGCGAAGATCGTGCACATGACCGCGCCGTCCGGCGCCCGTGCCGCGCGGACGCTCCGAGGGCTCTATCGCGTCGACGAGGGCGACGCCGGCCTCCGGGAGCGGATCGAGGAGCTCTGCCGCGAGGTCGACGAGGCGATCGAGGAGGGCGCGTCGTTCATCGTCCTGAGCGACCGCGACACGACCAAGGACCTCGCGCCGATCCCGTCGCTGCTCATGCTCTCGGCGGTGCACCACCACCTCATCCGCTCCGAGACGCGCATGAAAGTCGGCCTGGTCGTCGAGGCCGGCGACGTCCGCGAGGTGCACCACGTGGCACTCCTCGTCGGCTACGGCGCATCGGCCGTGAACCCGTACCTCGCGATGGAGACGTGCGAGGAACTCGTCCGCTCGGGCGTGCTCACGGGCATCACCCCCGAGCAGGCGGTGCGCAACGTCATCACCGCCCTCGGCAAGGGCGTGCTGAAGATCATGTCCAAGATGGGCATCTCGACCATCGCGTCGTACGCCGGCGCCCAGGCCTTCGAGGCCGTCGGGCTCTCGCAGGAGTTCATCGACGAGTACTTCACGGGCACGACCTCGAAGCTCGGCGGCGTCGGCATCGACGTGATCGCCGACGAGAACCGGTCGCGTCACGCCGTGGCCTACCCGGCGGATGTCGCGGTGCGGGCGCACGAACGGCTGCAGACCGGCGGCGAGTACCAGTGGCGTCGCGACGGCTCGCCGCACCTCTTCAACCCCGAGACGGTCTTCCGCCTCCAGCACTCGACGCGCAACCGCCGCTACGACGTGTTCCGCGAGTACACCGACCTGGTCGACACGCAGGCGGAGCAGCTCATGACGCTCCGCGGCATGTTCGCCCTGCGGACCGGGGTGCGCCCTGCCGTGCCGATCGACGAGGTCGAGCCGGTCGAGTCGATCGTCAAGCGCTTCTCGACGGGCGCGATGAGCTACGGCTCGATCTCGAAGGAGGCGCACGAGACCCTCGCGATCGCCATGAACCGGCTCGGCGCGAGGTCGAACACCGGAGAGGGCGGCGAGGACCTCGACCGCCTGCTCGACCCGGAGCGCCGCAGCGCGGTCAAGCAGGTCGCCTCGGGCCGCTTCGGCGTGACGAGCATGTACCTCACGCACGCCGACGACATCCAGATCAAGCTCGCCCAGGGCGCCAAGCCCGGCGAGGGCGGGCAGCTGCCGCCGACGAAGGTCTACCCGTGGGTCGCGCGCACGCGGCACGCGACGGCGGGCGTGGGCCTCATCTCGCCGCCGCCGCACCACGACATCTACTCGATCGAGGACCTCAAGCAGCTGATCTTCGACCTCAAGCGCGCGAACCCGGGCGCCCGGGTGCACGTCAAGCTCGTGAGCCAGTCGGGCATCGGGGCGGTCGCCGCCGGTACGGCGAAGGCCCTCGCCGACGTCATCCTGGTCTCCGGCCACGACGGCGGCACCGGCGCGAGCCCGCTGAACTCGCTGAAGCACGCGGGAACGCCGTGGGAGCTCGGCCTGGCGGAGACGCAGCAGACGCTCATGCTGAACGGCATGCGGGACCGGGTGGTCGTCCAGGTCGACGGGCAGCTCAAGACGGGCCGCGACGTCGTGATCGGCGCGCTGCTCGGGGCCGAGGAGTTCGGCTTCGCGACCGCGCCGCTCGTCGTCGAGGGCTGCGTCATGATGCGCGTCTGCCACCTCGACACGTGCCCGGTCGGCGTCGCGACCCAGAACCCGGAGCTGCGCAAGCGCTTCACGGGCAAGCCCGAGTTCGTCGTGAACTTCTTCGAGTTCATCGCGCAGGAGGTGCGCGAGTACCTCGCCGAGCTCGGCTACCGTTCGCTCGACGAGATCATCGGCCGCCGCGAGCTCCTCGACGTCGAGCGCGCGGTGCACCACTGGAAGGCCTCCGGCCTCGACCTCACGCCCGTGCTCGTCGGTCCCGACTTCTCCGACTCCGAGCCGCGTCGCAACGGTCGTCGACAGGACCACGAGCTCGACGAGCACTTCGACAACGAGCTGATCCGCCGGAGCTCGCTCGTCCTGGAGCAGGGCGGCCGGGTCGAGATCGAGCTGCCGGTCCGGAACACCGAGCGCGCCGTGGGCACGATGCTCGGGCACGAGGTCACCGTCCGGCACGGCGCCCAGGGGCTGCCCGAGGGCTCGATCGACGTGACGCTGACCGGCAGCGCCGGCCAGTCGCTCGGCGCGTTCCTCCCGAGCGGCATCCGACTGCGTCTCGAGGGCGACTCCAACGACTACGTCGGCAAGGGCCTCTCGGGCGGGCAGATCATCGTGCGCCCGGCGCGCGAGGCGGGATTCGTCGCGGAGCGCAACGTGATCGCGGGCAACGTGATCGGGTACGGCGCGACGCAGGGGAGCATGTTCATCCGCGGCATCGTGGGGGAGCGGTTCCTCGTCCGCAACTCGGGGGCGACCGCCGTCGCCGAGGGCGTCGGCGACCACGCGCTGGAGTACATGACGGGCGGACTCGCCCTGATCCTCGGCCCGACCGGTCGGAACCTCGGCGCGGGCATGTCGGGCGGCACGGCCTACGTGCTCGACCTCGCCGAGGTCAAGGTCAACCGCGAGTCGCTCTCGAGCGGCGAGCTGGAGCTCCACGAGCTCGGCAGCGCCGACCACGAGATCGTCCGCGACCTGCTCGAGCAGCACCTCGAGCACACGGACTCGGCGGTCGCCGCGACCCTCCTCGCCGAGGGGGACGCCGCGTTCGACCGCTTCACGAAGGTGCTTCCGCGCGACTACGCCGCGGTGCTCCGGACGCGACAGAGCGCCGTCGACGAGGGTCTCGACCCCGACGGCGACGTCGTGTGGAGCCGCATCCTGGAGGTGACCGGTGGCTGAGCGCGAGACGCCCTGCCGCACGGTCCCGAACGACTGCATGGAGGTGACGGGTGGCTGACCCGAAGGGCTTTCTGAAGGTCACCGAGCGGGAGCTTCCCAAGCGTCGCCCCGTCCCGGTGCGCATCATGGACTGGAAAGAGGTCTACGAGCAGGGCGACTCCGCCCAGCTCCGACGTCAGGCCGGCCGCTGCATGGACTGCGGCATCCCGTTCTGCCACCAGGGGTGCCCGCTCGGCAACCTGATCCCCGAGTGGAACGACCTCACGTGGCGCGGCGAGGGCCGCGCCGCGATCGAGCGACTGCACGCGACGAACAACTTCCCGGAGTTCACCGGACGACTCTGCCCGGCACCGTGCGAGTCGGCGTGCGTCCTGGCCATCAACCAGCCGGCCGTCACGATCAAGCAGGTCGAGGTCTCGATCATCGACCAGGCGTTCGGCAGCGGTTGGGTGCAGCCGCAGCCGCCGGGACGCCTCACCGGCAAGACCGTCGCGGTCGTCGGCTCGGGCCCCGCCGGCCTCGCGGCCGCGCAGCAGCTCACGCGCGCCGGCCACACGGTCGCGGTGTACGAGCGGGACGACCGCATCGGCGGCCTGCTGCGCTACGGCATCCCCGACTTCAAGATGGAGAAGAAGCACCTCGAGCAGCGGCTCGCGCAGATGACGGCGGAGGGCACCCGCTTCCGCGCCGGCGTCGAGATCGGCGTCGACCTCTCGTGGGACGAACTGCGCCGGCGCTACGACGCCGTCGTGGTCGCGACGGGCGCACTCGTGCCCCGCGACCTGCCGATCCCCGGTCGCGACCTGCCCGGCGTGCACTTCGCCATGGAGTTCCTCACGCAGTCCAACCGCGTGGTCGCGGGCGACGACGTGTTCGACCAGATCAGCGCGGAGGGCAAGCACGTCGTCGTCCTCGGCGGCGGCGACACGGGCGCGGACTGCATCGGCACCGCCCACCGCCAGGGTGCGCTCTCCGTCACGAACCTCGCGATCGGCAAGCAGCCGAGCACGACCCGGACGGCGGACCAGCCGTGGCCGATGCACCCGAACGTGTTCGAGGTGCAGAGCGCCCACGAGGAGGGCGGCCAGCGGCAGTACCTCGCCTCCACGGTGGAGTTCCTCGCGAACGACGTCGGCGAGGTCCGCGCGATCCGCGTCGCCGAGACCGAGTACCTCGACGGTCGCCGCGTGCCGAAGGCGGGCACCGAGCGCGAGATCCCGGCCGACCTCGTCCTGCTCGCCCTCGGCTTCACCGGCCCGGAGACCGAGGCGGCGACCGACCAGCTCGGCCTCCGGCCGACGGAGCGCGGGAACTTCGCGCGCGGCGACGACTACGCGACCGAGGAGCCCGGCGTGTTCGTCGCGGGCGACGCGGGCCGCGGGCAGTCGCTCATCGTCTGGGCCATCGCCGAGGGACGGGCTGCGGCGGCATCCGTCGACCGGTACCTTGAAGGTGAGACGCAGCTGCCGAGCCCCATCCCGGCGACGGCGCGAGCCTTCGCCGTGTGACCGGCGCAGACGGCGCCCTCAGACCCCGATCCAGCGCTTCGGCGCGCAACCCCTGGAGCACACAGCACATGAGAAGAGCGAAGATCGTCGCCACCCTCGGGCCGGCGACATCGAGCTATGAGCAGATCCGCGCGATCATCGATGCGGGCATCGACGTCGCGCGGATGAACCTCAGCCACGGCAGCTACGACGTCCACGAGGGCGTCTACCAGAACGTGCGGAAGGCGGCGAACGACTCGGGTCGGTCGGTCGCGGTGCTCGTCGACCTCCAGGGGCCGAAGATCCGGCTCGGCAAGTTCGCCGACGGGCCGCACGAGCTCGCCGAGGGCGACATCTTCAAGATCACGACCGAGGAGATCCTCGGGACGAAGGAGATCGTCGGCACCACCTTCAAGGGCCTGCCGCACGACGTCGAGGCGGGGGACCACCTCCTCATCGACGACGGCAAGGTCCGCGTCCAGGTGCTCGAAACCGACGGCACCGTCGTCACGACCAAGGTCGTCGTGGCCGGACCGGTCTCGAACAACAAGGGAATCAACCTCCCGGGCGTCGCGGTGAACGTGCCGGCACTCTCCGAGAAGGACGAGGCCGACCTGCGCTGGGCGCTCAAGCTCGGTGCCGATCTCATCGCGCTCTCCTTCGTGCGCAATGCGGCCGACATCGACCGCGTGCACCAGATCATGTCGGAGGAGGGCCGGCGCCTTCCCGTGATCGCGAAGATCGAGAAGCCCCAGGCCGTCGACGCGCTCGAGGGCATCATCGAGGCGTTCGACGCCATCATGGTCGCTCGCGGCGACCTCGGCGTCGAGCTGCCCCTCGAGGCGGTCCCGATCGTGCAGAAGCGCGCCGTCGAGATCGCGCGCCGGCTGGCCAAGCCGGTGATCGTGGCGACGCAGATGCTCGAGTCGATGACGCACTCTCCGGTGCCGACGCGCGCCGAGACCTCGGATGTCGCGAACGCCATCCTCGACGGCGCGGATGCGGTCATGCTGTCCGGCGAGACGAGCGTCGGCGAGTACCCGGTGCAGACCGTGAAGACCATGTCCCGCATCGTCGAGTCGACCGAGAAGCACGGACTCGACCGCATCCCCCCGCTCGGCACCAAGCCCCGCACGCAGTCCGGCGCGATCACGCTGGCGGCGGTCGAGGTCGCCGACTTCGTCGAGGCGAAGTACCTCTGCGTGTTCACCGAGACCGGCGAGTCGGTGCGGCGGATGGCGCGCATCCGCTCCGTGATCCCCATCCTGGCGTTCACGCCCGACCCCGCGATCCGTCGCCGCATGGCGCTCTACTGGGGCGTCGAGTCGTACGTCGTCGATCGCGTCACCCACACCGACCAGATGGTCGGCCAGGTCGACGAGGTGCTCGAGAAGACGGGCAAGGCCTCGGTGGGCGAGAAGGTCGTCATCATCTCGGGCTCCCCTCCCGGCATCCCCGGCACGACCAACGACGTGCGCGTGCACATCGTCGGCGAGGTGCTCTGACCCGACGGTCCGTCCGAACGGCCCGGTCGCTCGATGCGGCCGGGCCGTTCGGCGTGCTCGGACGGCGCCGACCGGGGCATCCGACCGGATGGTGCCGGTGGTGGGGGTCGAACCCACACGCCCTCACGGGCAAAGCATTTTGAGTGCTCCGCGTCTGCCATTCCGCCACACCGGCCTCAGGGCCCCGGCCAGAATACCGTAGGCTTTTCAGCGTGACAGACACCGAAGACACCCAGCCGGCTCCGCGTCGCGTCGTCGTCGCGGAGGACGAGTCGCTCATCCGCCTCGACATCGTCGAGATCCTGCGCGACAACGGCTACGAGGTGGTCGGCGAGGCCGGCGACGGCGAGACCGCGGTCCAGCTCGCGACCGAACTGCGACCCGACCTGGTCATCATGGACGTGAAGATGCCGCAGCTCGACGGCATCTCGGCTGCGGAGCGACTCTCGAAGGGCCACATCGCCCCGGTCGTCCTGCTGACCGCGTTCAGCCAGAAGGAACTCGTCGAGCGTGCGAGCGAGGCGGGCGCGCTGGCGTACGTCGTCAAGCCGTTCACCCCCAACGACCTGCTTCCCGCGATCGAGATCGCGCTCGCCCGCCACGCCCAGATCATCGCGCTCGAGGCCGAGGTCGGCGACCTCGTCGAGCGCTTCGAGACCCGCAAGCTCGTCGACCGTGCGAAGGGCCTGCTGAACGAGAAGATGGGGCTCACCGAGCCCGAGGCGTTCCGCTGGATCCAGAAGGCCTCGATGGACCGGCGCCTCACCATGAAGGACGTCTCGCAGGCGATCATCGAGCAGCTCGCGCCGAAGAAGTAGGCCGTGGGCCCTCCGGCCCTACGCCGGCGCGCCCGCTCGCGGGCAGGATGTGTGCGCACCGGGGCGACGCGGCCCGGGTGCCGAGCGAACCGGAGCGCACCATGCTGCACGATGTCACGTCCACCCTGGTCACCCGCTTCGAGGACGTGCGCCTCGGCGACGCGGCATCCGTCGGCGGCAAGGGGGCGAACCTCGGCGAGATGACCGCGGCGGGCCTGCCCGTCCCGCCGGGCTTCGTGGTGACGGCCGAGGCCTACCTCGAGGCGATCGAGCACGCCGGGATCCGCGGCCGGCTGGTCGACGGCTTCCGTGCCGCGGCTGCGGCGGTCGACGATCCGGCCGCCCTGCCGCGCG
>NZ_SDPL01000200.1 GCF_004135055.1 Agromyces binzhouensis
TGTCCGGCGGTGTCCTACTCTCCCACAGGGTCGCCCCTGCAGTACCATCGGCGCTGCGAGTCTTAGCTTCCGGGTTCGGAATGTGTCCGGGCGTTTCCCTCGCGCTATGGCCGCCGAAACTCTAGGACCAACATGTCCGCCACCTGGTGGTGGTGGGTGTTGGTGGTCTCGGTACCCCCGGGTGTCCCGTGCCCCGTGGTGGTGGGGGGGGTGGGTGGGGGTGTTGCTGCTGTGCAGTTGTGTGTGTGTTCGTCTGTTGGGAACCACAGAGTGGACGCGAGTCATCAGGCTCCACACCGTTGCCTTACAACACTGGTGTGAATGGTGATTGTCAAGTTGTCGGCGTATTAGTACCAGTCAGCTGCACACCTTGCGGTGCTTCCACATCTGGCCTATCAACCCAGTCGTCTGGCTGGGAGCCTCTCCCCCCGAAGGGGATGGAAATCTCATCTTGAGGCCGGCTTCCCGCTTAGATGCTTTCAGCGGTTATCCATCCCGAACGTAGCTAACCAGCGGTGCTCCTGGCGGAACAACTGGCACACCAGAGGTTCGTCCAACCCGGTCCTCTCGTACTAGGGTCAGATCCTCTCAAATTTCCTGCGCGCGCAGAGGATAGGGACCGAACTGTCTCACGACGTTCTAAACCCAGCTCGCGTACCGCTTTAATGGGCGAACAGCCCAACCCTTGGGACCTACTCCAGCCCCAGGATGCGACGAGCCGACATCGAGGTGCCAAACCATGCCGTCGATATGGACTCTTGGGCAAGATCAGCCTGTTATCCCCGAGGTACCTTTTATCCGTTGAGCGACAGCGCTTCCACAAGCCACTGCCGGATCACTAGTCCCGACTTTCGTCCCTGCTCGACCTGTCAGTCTCGCAGTCAAGCTCCCTTGTGCACTTACACTCGCCACCTGATTGCCAACCAGGTTGAGGGAACCTTTGGGCGCCTCCGTTACTCTTTGGGAGGCAACCGCCCCAGTTAAACTACCCACCAGGCACTGTCCCTGAACCGGATCACGGTTCGAAGTTAGATATCCAGAGTGACCAGAGTGGTATTTCAACAATGACTCCACGAACACTGGCGTGCCCGCTTCACAGTCTCCCACCTATCCTACACAAGCCACACCGAACACCAATACCAAGCTGTAGTAAAGGTCACGGGGTCTTTCCGTCCTTCTGCGCGTAACGAGCATCTTTACTCGTACTGCAATTTCGCCGAGTTCGCGGTTGAGACAGCTGGGAAGTCGTTACGCCATTCGTGCAGGTCGGAACTTACCCGACAAGGAATTTCGCTACCTTAGGATGGTTATAGTTACCACCGCCGTTTACTGGGGCTTAAATTCTCAGCTTCGCCTTGCGGCTAACCGGTCCTCTTAACCTTCCAGCACCGGGCAGGCGTCAGTCCGTATACATCGTCTTGCGACTTGGCACGGACCTGTGTTTTTAGTAAACAGTCGCTTCCCACTGGTCTCTGCGGCCGTCAACGCTCCAGGAGCAAGTCCCTTCACGAATCGGGCCCCCCTTCTCCCGAAGTTACGGGGGCATTTTGCCGAGTTCCTTAACCACGATTCTCTCGATCTCCTCGGTATTCTCTACCTGACCACCTGAGTCGGTTTGGGGTACGGGCGGCTGGAACCTCGCGTCGATGCTTTTCTCGGCAGCATAGGATCACCCACTTTTCATCCGCATCACGTCTCAGCCTTCACGAGTCGCGGATTTGCCTACGACTCGGCCTACACGCTTGCCCCGGGACAACCATCGCCCGGGCTGGGCTACCTTCCTGCGTCACACCTGTTATCACGCTCACTCCACCAGACGGGGTCGCATGCCGCCCCGCACCATCACCCCGAAGGGATCCGGTACGGCTTGGGATGCTTAGCACTCCTGGTCTCGTGTGGGCGGTTCTTCGCCGGTACGGGAATATCAACCCGTTGTCCATCGACTACGCCTGTCGGCCTCGCCTTAGGTCCCGACTTACCCAGGGCAGATTAGCTTGACCCTGGAACCCTTGGTCTTCCGGAGGACGGGTTTCTCACCCGTCTTTCGCTACTCATGCCTGCATTCTCACTCGTGTGCCGTCCACGGCTGGTTTCCACCGCCGCTTCACCCAGCACACGACGCTCTCCTACCCATCACCACGACTGGACCACGAAGGCCTATCGATATGCGGTAATGCCACGACTTCGGTGGCGTGCTTGAGCCCCGTTACATTGTCGGCGCGGAATCACTTGACCAGTGAGCTATTACGCACTCTTTCAAGGGTGGCTGCTTCTAAGCCAACCTCCTGGTTGTCTGTGCAACTCCACATCCTTTCCCACTTAGCACGCGCTTAGGGACCTTAGTCGGTGGTCTGGGTTGTTTCCCTCTCGACGATGAAGCTTATCCCCCACCGTCTCACTGCTGCGCTCTCACTTACCGGCATTCGGAGTTTGGCTGACGTCAGTAACCTGTTGAGGCCCATCGGCCATCCAGTAGCTCTACCTCCGGCAAGAAACACGCAACGCTGCACCTAAATGCATTTCGGAGAGAACCAGCTATCACGAAGTTTGATTGGCCTTTCACCCCTATCCACAGCTCATCCCCTCAGTTTTCAACCTAAGTGGGTTCGGTCCTCCACGACGTCTTACCGTCGCTTCAACCTGGCCATGGATAGATCACTTCGCTTCGGGTCTAGGACCTGCGACTGAATCGCCCTATTCAGACTCGCTTTCGCTACGGCTACCCCACACGGGTTAACCTCGCCACAGATCACTAACTCGCAGGCTCATTCTTCAAAAGGCACGCCGTCACACCAACAAGGGTGCTCCGACGGTTTGTAAGCAAACGGTTTCAGGTACTATTTCACTCCCCTCCCGGGGTACTTTTCACCTTTCCCTCACGGTACTTGTCCGCTATCGGTCATCTGGGAGTATTTAGGCTTATCAGGTGGTCCTGACAGATTCACACGGGATTTCTCGGGCCCCGTGCTACTTGGGATCCCCCTCCGGGCTGCGCAACATTTCGGCTACGGGACTCACACCCACTCCGGTCCGGCTTTCAATCCGGTTCGCCTATGCCACGCACGTCACCGCGGTCGACCGGCAGATCGACCAGAGAGGTCCCACAACCCCGACCATGCAACCCCTGCCGGGTATCACACATGACCGGTTTAGCCTCATCCGCTTTCGCTCGCCACTACTCACGGAATCACGGTTGTTTTCTCTTCCTGTGGGTACTGAGATGTTTCACTTCCCCACGTTCCCTCTACCCGCCCTATACATTCAGGCGGGAGTCACCAGGTCACCACAAGGGGCCTGGCGGGGTTTCCCCATTCGGAAATCCTCGGATCACAGCTCGTTTATCAGCTCCCCGAGGCTTATCGCAGATTACGACGTCCTTCTTCGGCTCCAGATGCCAAGGCATCCACCGTTTGCTCTTAGAAACTTGAAATCACATGAGTTCGATCGAAATTCGTGCACCCGGACCCGAAGGCCCGGATACGAAATTGACCAGTGAATACGCCAAACAGCCACCCCAAAGGGCGCCACCTGGCGACTCACCTATGTGAAACAGCCCGAAGGCTGCTTCTAAGATGCTCGCGTCCACTATGTAGTTCTCAACAGACGACCAGAACCCCCACCCCCGCCAGCAACCGCCAGCATCGATGAAGGCCTGAACCGGGGACCAACCCCGACCCGCACCCCGAAGAGCGCGAAAGCCATGTCCGGTCCCTCAGGACCCAACAGCGTGCACGCACCCACCCCGCCGGCACCGATCGTTCCAACCATCCGAAGACGGCGTACTGAACCAGAACCCTTGAACTGGATGCCTATGTCAATGTTCCACCCATGAGCTGCCAGCAGCGAACGAACGCCGCTGATCTGGCATGCCTGGACACCCCGAAGAGTGCCAGATGCTCCTTAGAAAGGAGGTGATCCAGCCGCACCTTCCGGTACGGCTACCTTGTTACGACTTAGTCCTAATCACCGATCCCACCTTCGACGGCTCCCTCCACAAGGGTTAGGCCACCGGCTTCGGGTGTTACCGACTTTCATGACTTGACGGGCGGTGTGTACAAGGCCCGGGAACGTATTCACCGCAGCGTTGCTGATCTGCGATTACTAGCGACTCCGACTTCATGAGGTCGAGTTGCAGACCTCAATCCGAACTGAGACCGGCTTTTTGGGATTCGCTCCGCCTTACGACATCGCAGCCCTTTGTACCGGCCATTGTAGCATGCGTGAAGCCCAAGACATAAGGGGCATGATGATTTGACGTCATCCCCACCTTCCTCCGAGTTGACCCCGGCAGTCTCACATGAGTCCCCACCATAACGTGCTGGCAACATGCGACGAGGGTTGCGCTCGTTGCGGGACTTAACCCAACATCTCACGACACGAGCTGACGACAACCATGCACCACCTGTAACCGAGTGTCCAAAGAGTTCCACATTTCTGCGGCGTTCTCGGTCATGTCAAGCCTTGGTAAGGTTCTTCGCGTTGCATCGAATTAATCCGCATGCTCCGCCGCTTGTGCGGGCCCCCGTCAATTCCTTTGAGTTTTAGCCTTGCGGCCGTACTCCCCAGGCGGGGCGCTTAATGCGTTAGCTACGACACGGAAACCGTGGAAAGGTCCCCACATCTAGCGCCCAACGTTTACGGCGTGGACTACCAGGGTATCTAATCCTGTTCGCTCCCCACGCTTTCGCTCCTCAGCGTCAGTAAGTGCCCAGAGACCTGCCTTCGCCATCGGTGTTCCTCCTGATATCTGCGCATTCCACCGCTACACCAGGAATTCCAGTCTCCCCTACACCACTCAAGTCTGCCCGTACCCACTGCAGGCCCGGAGTTGAGCCCCGGGATTTCACAGCAGACGCGACAAACCGCCTACGAGCTCTTTACGCCCAATAATTCCGGACAACGCTCGGACCCTACGTATTACCGCGGCTGCTGGCACGTAGTTAGCCGGTCCTTTTTCTGCAAGTACCGTCAAGGAGCAAGCTCCCCTTCTTCCTTACTAAAAGCGGTTTACAACCCGAAGGCCGTCATCCCGCACGCGGCGTTGCTGCATCAGGCTTGCGCCCATTGTGCAATATTCCCCACTGCTGCCTCCCGTAGGAGTCTGGGCCGTGTCTCAGTCCCAGTGTGGCCGGTCACCCTCTCAGGCCGGCTACCCGTCGACGCCTTGGTGAGCCATTACCTCACCAACAAGCTGATAGGCCGCGAGTCCATCCCAAACCGAAAAACTTTCCACCAAAAATCATGCGATCCAAGGTCCTATCCGGTATTAGCTCCGATTTCTCGGGGTTATCCCAGAGTCCAGGGCAGGTTACTCACGTGTTACTCACCCGTTCGCCACTAATCCACCCAGCAAGCTGGGCTTCATCGTTCGACTTGCATGTGTTAAGCACGCCGCCAGCGTTCGTCCTGAGCCAGGATCAAACTCTCCAAAAAAAATGGTTCAACCAACCCCCAAAAAGGAGAAGGTCAAGTTCAATCACTGACAGAGAAACAACTGACTTCAAAAAATCAAATTGTCCATCAATCAAAGGAAACCCATCCCCCACCAAAACGGCAGAAGAAACGGGGTTCAAATAAATTGGCATTGAACATAGTGCACGCTGTTGAGTTCTCAAGGAACGGACGCACCCG
>NZ_SDPL01000201.1 GCF_004135055.1 Agromyces binzhouensis
GGCCGCGGTCCAGTCGCGACCGAGTGCCGCGCTGCGCTCCTTCCACGCGGCGCGCTCGTCGTCGCGCATGCCGCGCCACCAGCGGTCGCCCGCGGCGTACGCGTCGGCGCCCCAGCGCTCCTCGACCTCCTCGCGGTACTGCGTGTGGTCGAAGCCGTCCAGCATGTCCTTCGCCATGATCTCCTCACCTCCTTCCAGTGCCTCGATCGTCCGTTCGACCGACGCGACCTGGCGCGCCAGCCGGTCCTGCTCTTGGCGGAGCCACGCGAGGTGCCCCTCGAGCGCGCGCGCCTCGCCGGTCTGCCCGGCGAGCACGTCGGCGATCGCCGGGAGCCCCAGCCCGAGCTCGCGCAGCAGCAGGATGCGCTGCAGGCGCACGAGCGCCGCCCGGTCGTAGTACCGGTACCCGTTGCCGCCGATGCGGCTCGGCGGCAGCAGCCCCAGGTCGTCGTAGTGACGCAGCGTGCGGCTCGTCGTGCCGGCGAGCTTCGCGATCTCCTGGATCGACCAGTCCATGGCCCGCCTCCTCTCGTGTCCGTCGGTGCCTCCACGGTAGAACTTGACGTAGCGTCAAGGTCAAGCGGATGCCGCGGCCGCGACGCACTCGCCTGAAACGCGATATATCTTGACTTGCCCGGAAACGCGATATATCGTGAATCCGAACCGTCCATCAGAAGGAGCACACACATGGCCATCGAGAAGTGGGTCGTGAACCCCGGGGAGAGCCGGGTCATCGACCTCGAGCTCGTCCGCAAGCTCAAGGTCAGCCTCATCGGCGGCAAGGTCGACGTCATCGCGCACGACGAACCCGGCGCCCGGGTCGAGGTGTCGAACGTCACCGGCAAGGACCTGATGATCCGTATCGACGGGGACTCGCTCGAGATCGACCACCCGCAGCTGCGGTGGGACAACTTCCTCGAGGTCTTCAAGGGCTTCACGGGCAGCGCCAAGGCCGAGGTGTCGATCCTCGCGCCGCGGCACGTCGCCATGAAGCTCGGCGTCGTCTCGGGCGACGCGCTCGTGTCGGGCTTCGACAACGACGGCAAGTTCAGCTCGGTCTCGGGCGACCTCGTCATCGACAACCACGCGGGCGACGTCGAGTGCTCGAGCGTCTCGGGCGAGATCTCCGTCGGCGACCACACCGGCAGGGTCACCGCGCACACGGTCTCGGGCGACGTGACGGTGACCGGCGAGGTCGGCTCCTTCAACGTCGACACGGTCTCCGGCGACATGGTGCTCGACGCGAAGGGCACGCCGAGCCGGGTCGACACCAACAGCGTGTCGGGCGACCTCACGCTCCGCTTCGATCCCGGCAGCGGCGCCCGCTACCGCGTGAACACGGTGAGCGGCAAGCTGCTGCTCGACGACACGCAGATCAAGGGCACGCTGGGCAAGGGCTTCGAGCGCGTCACGGGCGAACTCGAGGGCACCTGGCTCGACCTCGGCGCGAACAGCGTGTCGGGCAGCATCTCGGTGATCCGGCGCCAGCCGGCGACGGCTCCCGCCGACTCCGGCGAGGCCTCGGCATGAACCCCCCGGTGTTCGCCCACGGGAACCTGCGCCTCTACCTGCTCGCCCTGCTCGAGGAGCAGCCCCGTCACGGGTACGAGCTGATCCAGGCGCTGTCCGACCGTTTCGGCGGCACGTACTCGCCGAGCGCCGGCACCATCTACCCGCGCCTCGCCAAGCTCGAGGAGGAGGGACTCGTGACCAAGCGCACCGACGGCCGCAAGTCGGTGTACGAGATCACCGACGCCGGCCGCGCCGAGCTCGAGTCCCGCCGGCACGAGCTCGACGCCATCGAGGACGACATGACCGACTCGATCCGGCGCCTCGCCGAGGGCGTCCGCGCCGAGGTCGACTCGGCCATGCGCACGCTCAGGGCCGAGCTGGCGAGCGCGGCCCGCGAGGCGCGCAAGGCCGCGACGACCGAACCGGCGACCCCCCAGCCGACGGCCGAGTCGACCCGCGCGATGCACGAGGCCGACCTCGCCATCACCGAGTTCCGCCAGCAGATCCGGCTGGAGCTGCGCAACCAGGCCAATCGCGGTCGCGTGAACGCCGACACGGTGTCGCTGCTGCGCACTCGGCTCGCCGACGTCCGCGCCGAGGTCCTGCAAGAGCTCGCGCAGGGGTGATCCGGCGCGTGCGGATGTCGGTGGCATCCGCTTGCATGCAGGCATGACGGATGTCGTGCTCCGCCCGTGGTCGGCAGGCGACCTCGACCTGCTGCGGCGCAACAACGCGCCCGAGCTGATGGAACACCTGGGCGGTCCGGAGTCCGAGGCCAAGCTGCTCGCGCGACACGCGCGCTACCTCCGCGGCTGGGAGGACGGCTCGTCGCGCATGTTCGCGATCGTCACGCCGGAGCACCCCGAGGGGGTCGGCGCGATCGGGTTCTGGCCGCGCGACGAGGGCGGGCGAGAGCTGTTCGAGGTCGGCTGGGCCGTGCAGGCGGCGTTCCAGGGGCGCGGGTACGCCCGGGCGGCGCTCGCGCAGGTGATCGCCGAAGCCCATCGCGTCGACCCCGCCCGCGCCATCGCCGCGTACCCGCGCGTCGACAACGACCCGTCCAACGCGCTCTGCCGCCGCGCGGGCTTCGTGCTCGAGGGCGTCGAGGAGTTCGAGTTCCCCAAGGGCACGTGGCTGCCGTCGAACGTGTGGGTGCTGCCCGCCCCGGCGCCGGGCACGGCGTAGCCTCGACGGGTGCCCCCCTCGCTCGCGGTCTTCGTCGGCGGTCTCGCCGGAACGGGCCTGCGCCTCGCGCTCGACACCGCGCTGCCGCACGCCGACGACGGATTCCCGTGGTCGACCTTCATCGCGAACCTCGTGGGCACGTTCGTGCTCGGCTGGCTCGCGGGCGGGCTCTGGACCCGTCCGTCGACACCCGCGTGGATGAAGGCCGGCATCGGCTCGGGACTCATCGGCTCGTTCACGACCCTGTCGGCCGTGATGGGCGCGGTCGCGATCCTCGACCGCGAGGAGGCGACGGCCCTCGCGGCCCTCTACCTCGGCGCCTCCCTCGTCGCCGGCCTCGCGCTCGCCGCCGCCGGCCTGAAGCTCGGCTCGGCACTCGCGCATCGCCCCATGCCCACGGAGGTCACGGACGACGGGGCGACGCTGTGAGCGCGCTGGTCTTCGCGGCCGTGCTCGTCGCGGGCGCCATCGGCGCGGTCCTCCGGTACCTGCTCTCGAAGGCCTACCCGGTGCGTCCGGGTCACCTGCCGGGCGGCATCCTCGTCGTCAACCTCGTCGGATCCGGCCTCGCCGGCGCCGTCATCGGGCTCGCCGAACGCGCCGCCGTCTCCGACGACGTGCGCCTCGTGCTCGTCACCGGATTCTGCGGCGGACTGACCACGTTCAGCACCTGGTGCGTCGAGACGATCGAGCTCGCCGACGGCGGCCGTTGGCGCGCAGCCGTGCTGAACGTGCTGGTCACGCTCGCGCTCGGCATCGGCGCGGCCCTCGGTCTCTACCTCCTGGCCAGGGGGTGACCGGTCCGCTCAGATCATCGCCATGATCTGGCGCGCGATCATGCGCCCGGCGCGACTCGCCCCGATCGTCGACGCCTGCGGCCCGTAGCCGGCGAGGAAGATCCGCGGATCGTGCCATGCGGCGCCCTGCCCGACCGTCACGCCGCCGGCCTTCTCGCGGAGCTTCAGCGGGGCGAGGTGGCGCAGCTCGGGCCGGAAGCCGGTCGCCCAGATGATGGCATCCGCCTTCGCCTCGCTGCCGTCGGACCAGACCACGCGGTCGGCCTCGATGCGGTCGAACATCGGCTTCGCCGAGAGCAGCCCGCGTTCGATCCCGGCCGCGATGCGCCGGTTCTTCGGAACGCCGGTCCCGCTCACGACCGACGGCAGCGCGCGACCGGCGCGGGCCGCCTCGTCCTGCCTGGACACCGCCGCCGACGCGCCCTCGAGGTCGAGTTCCTGCCGGTCGAGCCAGTCGATCGGGCGGCGCGAGACCCACGTGAGACCGGATGCCACGCCCTCGAGTTCGAGCATGAAGCCGATCGCCGAGGTCCCGCCGCCGACCACGACGACGTCCTCGTCGCGGAAGTCCTCGGCCGACGCGAAGTCGGAGGTGTGCACGTGACGCCCGCGGAAGTCGCCCATGCCCGGGTAGTACGGCACGAACGGCGAGCCCCACGTCCCGGTGGCGTTGACGAGGTACTGGGTGTGCAGTTCGCCCCGCGGCGCGGGCGGCGGCGCCGCCGCCTCGAAGGTCTTGCGCCGGCGACCGAAGAAGCCGCGGCTCTTCAGCTCCTCGGCGGGCTGCGGGCTCAGGTCCTCGTACTCGATGCGCAGGTCGACGCCGTCGTTGCTGATGCGCCGGACGTCGACGGGACGATGCACGTTCAAGCGGTAGTGCTCCTCGAACCGGCCGTAGTAGTCGGCGACGACCTCCTTGGCGGGAAGCGTCCGGTCGGCGGTCTCGAAGCTGATGCCGAGCTCCCCCATGCCCGGCAGGTCGTTCACCTTGTGCGCCGTGCCCAGGCGCAGGGACGACCAGCGATGCTGCCACGCGCCACCCGGTCCGGGGGCGCGATCGAGCATGACGAAGTCCTCGTCGGCGACGAGTTCGAAGCGTCGCAGGTAATAGGCGACAGACAGCCCCGCCTGTCCGGCACCGATCACCGCGACCTTCACGCGGTCGGGGATCGTATCCACCCCACCATCCCACCATGCCCGGAGGGGTGCCGGTCGCCACGGCGTGGCGCGGAGGGCGCCTCCACAGCGCCGCCGTGGCATCCGATCGGCGCCCGGCGCGGTGGTAAACTACCAGCCGGGATTGTTCATTATCAAAGAGCCGGGTGACGTCCATCCCATCCGGCCAGACGTCGTAAGGGGGTCACGCATGGGGCGCGGCCGTCAGAAAGCCAAGCACACCAAGGTCGCTCGGGAGCTGAAGTACTTCAGCCCGGCCACCGACTACAGCGCGCTCGAGCGCGAGCTCACGGCTTCGAACCACGACCACACCGACGAGGAGATGTCGAAGTGGGCGGAATACGCCGACGACGAGTCCTACGTCCACGACGACGGGTCCCACCGCTCCTGATCATCCCCGGCTGAGCGGTCTCACCCGAGAGTGGCACCGCGCCGGGGGCTCTCGCATGCCCGGAGGGTCGCAGCGCGCCCTCCGGTGCAGTGCGGGCGTCGGTGCGCTCGCGGGTCATCCCCGGAGCATCCGCCTGAGCCCGAGGCCCGTCACGAAGGCCATCGTGAGGGCCATCAGCACGCCTGACGCCGCGAAGAGCGCGAAGACCGCCGGAGCCGGGGTGCCCACGTCGACGATCGGCGACGGCGCGAACGTGAACGGCAGGCCCGCGAGCCAGGCGACCATGCCGAGCGGCACCCATCGCCACGGTCGCGGGACGCCGGACGCCGCCAGGACGGGCCATTGCGCGAGCGGGATGCTCGCGAGCAGTGCGAGGCCGGCGAACCCGACGACCACCCACGTCGCAGGCAGCGTCCAGTCGATCCCGACGCCGGCGTCGTCGAGCGTCGACGGCAGCATCCCGAGCGCCCACGCAGCGGATGCCGCGGCCGCCGTCGCGGCGACCCACCTGCCGACGGGCACCGCGGCCGGTCCGCGAAGATCGGAA
>NZ_SDPL01000202.1 GCF_004135055.1 Agromyces binzhouensis
GCACCGCGTCGAGCTGCGCCTCCGCGGCGCGCACGCGCGTCGGGTCGATCTCCAGCCCGAGCACCGCGACGTCCGGCCGGACGCGGCGGAGTCTCGCCGCGAGCTCGAACGCGGTCACGCCGCTCGCCCCGTAGCCGAGATCGACCACGAGCGGCTCGGCGGCGCGGCGGAACGCCGCCTGCTCCGCGATCCAGCGATCGACGCGGCGCAGGCGGTTCGTGTTCGTCGTCCCCCGCGTGACCGATCCGACCGGCATGTCGTCCAGTCTCGCAGGACGACGCAGCCGGGGCGGCCCGGGTGCCGGAGGCATCCGTCACGGTTCGACCCCGCCGACGGCCTGCGGCGACGGGGTCGCTAGGCTGGACCGCATGGTCTACACCCTCGTGCTGCTGCGCCACGGCCAGAGCGACTGGAACCAGAAGAACCTGTTCACCGGCTGGGTCGACGTCCGGCTCAGCGACCAGGGTCGCGCGGAGGCGACCCGCGGCGGCGAGCTGCTCGTCGAGAAGGGGGTGCTCCCCGACGTGCTGCACACGTCGGTGCTGACCCGCGCGATCCAGACCGCCGATCTCGCGCTGGAGGCGGCCGACCGCCTCTGGATCGACGTGCGTCGCTCGTGGCGCCTCAACGAGCGCCACTACGGCGCCCTGCAGGGCCTCGACAAGGCGGAGACGCTGGAGAAGTACGGCCAGGAGCAGTTCATGCTCTGGCGCCGCTCGTTCGACACGCCGCCGCCGCCCCTCGCCGACGACGCGGAGTGGTCGCAGGTCGGCGACCCGCGCTACGCGAACCTCTCCGACGACGAGATGCCCCGCACCGAGTGCCTGAAGGACGTCATCGCGCGCATGCTCCCGTACTGGGAGTCCGACATCATCCCCGACCTCCGGGCCGGCAAGACGGTGCTCGTCACGGCGCACGGCAACTCGCTGCGCGCGCTCGTGAAGCACCTCGACGGGATCTCCGACGAGGAGATCGCCGAACTGAACATCCCGACCGGCATCCCGCTCGTCTACGAGCTCGGGGACGACTTCATGCCGACCAAGCCTGGCGAGTACCTCGACCCCGAGGCCGCCGCCGCGGGCGCCGCGGCCGTCGCCGCGCAGGGCAAGAAGTAACCGGTCGCACACGACGACGAGGGCCGAGCGGATGTCGCATCCGCTCGGCCCTCGTCGCGTGACGGTTCGGGGGCCCGGTCAGCCGACCGGCTCGGGCACCCAGTCGCCGGTCGCGAGGTAGTCGACCTTCTGGGCGATCGCGACGGCGTGGTCGGCGAACCGCTCGTGGTACCGGCTGGCGAGGGTCGAGTCGACGGTGTCGACGGCCTGGCCCTTCCAGGTCTCGCCGAGCACCTTGTCGAACACCGAGAGGTGCAGGGCGTCGACCTTGTCGTCCTCGTTGCGGATGGCCTTGGCCAGCTCGACGTCCTCGTTCTCGAGGAGGGTGACGAGCTTGCGTGCGATCTCGACGTCGAGCGCCCCCATCTCGATGAAGGTCGGGCGGAGGGACTTCGGCACCACCTTGTCGGGGAAGCGGTACCGGGCCAGCTGCGAGATGTGCGTCGCGAGGTCGCCCATGCGCTCGAGCGAGGCCGAGATGCGCAGCGCGCTGACGACGATGCGCAGGTCGCGTGCCACGGGCTGCTGCCGGGCGAGGATGGTGATGGCGAGCTCGTCGAGCGCCTGGGCGCGCTGGTCGATCAGGTGGTCGTCGGCGATGACCTCCTCGGCGAGGCTGACGTTCGACTCGTTGAACGCGCGCGTCGCCTTCTCGATGGCCTGGGCGACGAGCGTCGCGATCTCGACGAGGCCGTCCTGTACCTCGCGCAGTTCCTGCTGGAACACCTCACGCATGTGTTTGACCCCTTCGATGGTCTCGGGATCCCACGCCGGGCACGCGGGATGACCGGTCACGGACCGGCACGCGACATCCTCGCCGTCGAAGGTGAACGGCAGGTGCCGTGCTGCTGAACTCTCCCTAACCTACCCCCGGCCGGCGTCCGCCCGGGGCAAACGGGGGTGACCGGCATGGTTAGGGTGGTGCCATGGACTCCACCTGGTCGGTGCTGGTCGCGCTGACCTTCGGCATCCTCCTCGGGGCCGGGTTCACGGTCGTGCTGCACATGGCCGAACGACGCGGCCAGAGCGCGGCCCGCGTCGTCGCACCGACCATCCCCGACGGCGTCGACCAGGTGCTCGACGTCCTCGAGTCCGCGGGCGTCGTGCTCGATCCGTCCAACAACGTGCTGCGGGCGTCGCCCGGCGCCCTCGCGATGGGGCTGGTCCGCAACCAGATGCTCGCGCACGCCGAGCTCGTCGACCTCGTCTCGGCGGTCCGCCGGACCGGTGAGCCCGTCGCGCTCGAGATCGAGCTCCCGCGGGGGCCGTTCGGCGACGCGACGATGCAGCTCCAGGTCCGCGTTGCCCGTCTCGGCACGCGGTTCGTGCTCCTGCTCGCCGACGACCGCACCGAGGCGCACCGGCTCGACGAGGTGCGGCGCGACTTCATCGCGAACATCAGCCACGAGCTGAAGACGCCGATCGCGTCGGTGAGCCTGCTCGCCGAGGCGATCGACCAGGCCGCCGACGAGCCCGAGCAGGTGCGCCGCTTCGCCGACCGCCTCGGGGTCGAGTCGACCCGGCTGGCTCACATCACGGGTGAGGTCATCGAGCTCTCACGGCTGCAGGCGCGCGATGCGCTCCGGCGCGACGAGCTCGTCCAGGTGGACCGCGTGGTGGCCGCCGCGGTCGACCAGAACCGCGTGGTCGCGGCGGCGAAGGGCGTCGACGTGGCCGTCCGGGCGAAGTCCCGCGCCGAGGTCTACGGCGACGAGGCGCTCCTCGTCGTGGCCCTGCACAACCTCATCTCGAACGCGATCGCGTACTCGAGCGAGGGCGGGCGGGTCGGGGTCGGCGTGATCGTCGACGACGACGCCGTCGAGATCTCGATCGCCGACCAGGGCATCGGCATCGCGCCGGAGGACCTCGACCGCGTGTTCGAGCGCTTCTACCGCGTCGACCAGGCGCGCTCGCGGAACACGGGCGGCTCCGGTCTCGGCCTCAGCATCGTCAAGCACACGGTGCAGAACCACGGCGGCGACGTCCGCGTGTGGTCGCGGCCCGGTCGCGGCTCGACGTTCACGATCCGCCTGCCGCTCGCGGAGCGACCGATCGCACGCGAGGCCGCGGATGCCGCCCCGCCGGCGTCCGAGGCGCCGGCACCCGTCGCCCAGGACACCAAGACCCGTATCGCCGCGGTGCTTCCGGCCGCGCCATCCCGAGGAGACCGAGAGTGACCCGCATCCTGCTCGTCGAGGACGAGATCGCGCTGAGCGACCCGCTCAGCTTCCTGCTCGAGCGCGAGGGCTACGAGGTGGAGGTGGCCGCCGACGGCCTCGCCGCGGTGGCCGCGTTCGACCGCGACGGCGCCGACCTCGTGCTGCTCGACCTCATGCTCCCCGGCCTGCCGGGAACCGAGGTCTGCCGCGAGATCCGCCAGCGCTCGAACGTGCCGATCATCATGCTCACCGCGAAGGACTCGGAGGTGGACATCGTCGTGGGGCTCGAGCTCGGCGCCGACGACTACGTGACGAAGCCCTACTCGACCCGCGAGCTGCTCGCGCGGATCCGCGCGGTGCTCCGCCGTCGCATCGAGCCGACCGACCTCGACGACGCCGTCATCGAGGGAGGTCGGGTCAGGATGGACGTCGACCGCCACACGGTCGAGGTCGACGGCGAGGCGGTCGCGATGCCGCTCAAGGAGTTCGAGCTGCTCGAACTGCTCATGCGCAACGCCGGCCGCGTCCTCACGCGCGGCCAGCTCATCGACCGCGTGTGGGGGAGCGACTACTTCGGCGACACGAAGACCCTCGACGTCCACATCAAGCGGATCCGGTCGAAGATCGAGGTCACGCCCTCCGAGCCCGTGCAGCTCGTGACCGTGCGCGGCCTCGGCTACCGGTTCGAGGCGTAGCCGGAGAACGAGAAGGCGGATGCCGCCGGCTCGCGCCGCGGCATCCGCCCTGTGGTCGTGGCGTCCCCTACGGGACGAGGTCCTCGTATTCGGGGAGGCGACCGTCGAGGACGGGCACCTGGATCTCGACGCCCTCGGCGCTGCCGGCCTGCAGGTAGACGGAGACGAGGCCGCCCACCTCGGCATCGAGGTTCTCGATGAGCAGCGGCTCCTCGTCGGCGGTGCCGAGCGAGACGGTCTCGCCGCCGTCGACGTCGATCTCGAACGTGTCGCCCTGGTCGACGAACTGCACGGAGAGGGTCTCGTCGTCGGTTCCGGTGTTCGTGACGTAGATGACGAGGTTGCCCTCGTCGCCCTCGTCGCTCACCACGAGGACGTTCCGCACGTCGAGTGCGCCGACATCGGCGGAGACGCCGTCGCTGGGGTCGTACTTCTCGGTGGTCGCCTGGTAGGTCAGCATGGCGCACCCGCTGCCGCCGATGGCGATGCCGAGAGCCAGTGCAGCGGATGCCGCGAGACGCGCCTTCACAGAACCTCCAAGGACGAGCGTGCGCGCAGCGGAATGCGACCCGCGCGCGTGGGATCGAGTCGAGTGTAGCCTACGGCGTCGGGGTCGCCCGGGAGCGGAGGCGGAACCTTAGCACTACCTCGGTGTGATATCCTGAAAGTTGCCGAAAGGACGTCTATTCATGCTTTTTGAGGTTGGCGAGACCGTCGTTTACCCCCACCACGGTGCCGCAACGATCGTCGAAGTCAAGAAACGCATCATCAAGGGCGAAGAGAAGCTCTACCTCAAGCTGAACGTCACGCAGGGAGACCTCGTGATCGAGGTGCCCGCCGAGAACGTCGACCTGGTCGGCGTTCGTGACGTGATCGGCAAGGAGGGCCTCGACAAGGTCTTCGAGGTGCTTCGCGCCCCCTTCACCGAGGAGCCGACCAACTGGTCGCGCCGCTACAAGGCGAACCTCGAGAAGCTCGCCTCGGGTGATGTCATCAAGGTGTCGGAGGTCGTGCGAGACCTCTGGCGCCGCGACCAGGACCGCGGCCTGTCCGCCGGCGAGAAGCGAATGCTCGCCAAGGCCCGCCAGATCCTGATCTCGGAGCTCGCACTCGCCGAGAAGACCGACGAGGAGCAGGCCTCGACCGTCCTCGACGAGGTGCTCGCCTCCTAGGTCGAGCCCATTCGACGATCGCCGCCGGCGCTGATGCGCACGGCGGCGATCGTCGTCTCCGGGCGCGGATCGGAAGGGGGACATCGGCCCGCACCCGAGCCGGCACGGCCACTACGGTGGAAGCGTGAACGACTCCACCGTCGCCGTCATCGTCGTCGCCGCCGGCTCCGGCACCCGGCTCGGGCACCCGGAACCCAAGGCCCTCGTCCCACTCGGCGGCGACACGATCCTCGGCGTCGCCCTGGATGCCGTCCTCGGCATGCGCGAGGCGCCGTACGTGGTGGTCGTGGCCCCCGCCGAACGCGTCGACGAGGTGCGCGAGCGCTGCGCGCCGCGCGCGGCCGCGGCATCCGTCGACCTCGTGGTCGTCGCAGGCGGCCTGACGCGGCAGGAGTCCGTGGCCCGCGGCCTCGCCGAGCTC